>NZ_JAKIKS010000104.1 GCF_023284005.1 Shewanella surugensis | reverse complement strand
ATCGGGATCAATTAAAACTCGGAATGTAGATAGTGCCTTGGGCACGGACTTAAGCCCTTTTAGGGCGTCACCCAAATAAGCCTCCGGCTTTGCCGGAGGTAAGTTAACTTTAAGTAGTCTTGATTAAGCGGGTACTAATTGTTCAAGATCAGCAGGTCGGTAATACACGGATTTTAAAACCTTACCTTGGCGTACAATTTTTCCAGCCATATCGACATCTTTAGCACATTTAGCGATGATAAAATCACCTTTTTTACTACCGATAATTTCAACCCCTTGTTTTGCATAATGGGTGATAGTATCAGTGAGCTCGTCTTCATTTCTGCAGACCTTACTCATGTTGCTTGAATGCACTTCATTCCAGCAGCTGATAAAATCGATGCCTCTATTAGAAGCGACATGTAAAAGTAAATCAATAATGTAACTAATTTCAATATTATTTGTCGCTTGAGAAGCGCCGATATGAACCAAGCGCCCCATTAAGACATAGACACTATCAACAATGGCATCAGCTTGTTCAACACGAGAGTCTGCTTCAGCGAGTTCGGTGAGCTCTTCAATGGCTAAAGAAGTATGTAAAGTATCGGCTTTATCACCAAGAGATTGGGCATCTTCAATTGGCAAATCGAAGGTGGCGCGAAATTCATGGATATCGCGATAAAGATGTTCATATAAAGCGGGAGTAAGTGCGCTGAGTTTCATCAATTTGACCTTGAACCATTGAAAGATTAATAGGGCGCAATTTTAAGGGAATCGACCTCTAAAAGAAAGAGGTTTTGGCTGTTGGGACTTAGTGGTTGAATTTAAGGCGAGAGATGGATTGGGCGGGGTTAAAAATGGCTTTTTACGAGAAAACGAACTTCTACTGCATTGACCTCTTCACCACGGGTAAAAGGAAACGTTAAATCGATATGCGCGACATTACCAAAGCTTGATTTAGATGAATAGACTCTAGCTCCTATACCTAACACACCGATTGGACCAGAGATTTCATTGTTTTCATCATCACCTCCAAAGGCTTGGCCTATATCGGTAAAGGCTGCCCAGCCTAATTCAGCTAATTGATAAAGATTGATATTCGGGTAATAACGTAATTCATTAGTGACTAACCATTGATTGTCTCCCCATTGATAATTATCGGGATAACCGCGCAGCCCTGTATCATCACCTAAAGCAAAAGGTTCATCATAATAGTTGTTCTGTGACGTGCTTAAACGGAGTTTATTGTAAAGAGTGAGTTTAGGATTAATATGATAAAAATGCTCGCCAGTGGTACTGACTTGAAAATAATTTTGTTGACTGGTTTCAAGATCGCTATAGCCTGAAAAATTGAGTAAATAGAGATGATCTTGATTTTGGTAACCTCGGCTAGCAAGCCATTCAAGGTGAAAACCGACAGGTAGGTTATCGCCTAAGTCTTCAGTTTCAATGCCAAATTGAGCATAGTGATACCAACCTAAATTAAAATCTTCATTTCTATTAATAAGGTAAACGTCATTAAGGACTCTATAGTCATCTTGGATGTACTCATAGCCTAGCCAAGGGTAAAGAAAGTCTCTATTTTGTGGCAACTCAGAGCCTGGGTAGTCATCAGTATTAGAAAAAGTGTTTTTATCTTTTGTTCCCCCAATGATAAATCTGGATAGTTCATCGTTATTTTTATGAAGTAACCAGCCATATTTTAATTCAATATAATCAATTTGTTGTTCAAATTCATTTGTTTCTTCTCCATTTTGTCTCAGGGTGTCTGTTAGTAAATCATCGATATAGTTGGCAGAATACATGTGCTTTGTTTCTAAGGCGTAGAAGGGGTTTTCAAAGTAGATTTGAGTCGCTTGACCATCATCATTATCATAGAAACTGGTTGTTAATGTGGCGTGTCTTAATAAGTAAATGGGGGTTTCAACTTCAAATTTGTAACCTGTTCTGTCAATGTCTGAACTGTATTTAAATTGCGTTTTAATCCCTAGCCCTAATAAGTTATCTTCTTTTATTCCAATTGATGTACTGGTATTGCCTCCACTACTACCAAAATCTGCAGTGGGTAATAAAGACCAGTTATCCCATGTTTCCACTAGAATACTTTGGCTATCTTGGGTGGTGTTGACACTAGGATCTTGAGAGGAAAATTCAATTTGTGCATCTCGAATATAAGACTCTGCCCTTAATAATCTTTGTGCTTCTTGTAGCTCTTTTAAACTAACGTCATCTGTTTCACTAAAATTAAGATTTTTACGTATGATCCAATCTCGAGTGTTTATGTGTAAATAATTGGCCCAGCGGTGGATGAAGAAAGTATCGGATTTTGATGTATCAAAGATATTATTACTCTTAATGACGATATTATTAATGCGAAATTTTTTGTTGGGATCGGTATTCTTTATCGTAGGAGTGCTTCCGATTGTTTGATTGAGGTTACTATTGTGATTTTTTGTTGTTGAAATCGTTGTTTTATCATTCTGCTTGGTTGTTGGGTCGGGTTCAGCATAAGATATCGTTGGGACACTGAGGTAAGCAATAGTGAGAAAAATACTGAACTTACATTGCCCCATGGCTATATAGCCTCCTTGCTTTTTATACCATCATTGCGATGAGAGAGGTGAAATTGTCATACCCAATCCACTTGGGTACATTAATAACAGATGCAAAATGCAGGTTAGTCAAGGAATGGGATAAATAAAGAAGAGATAAGTGATTAAGTATTGTGTCTGTTGAACTTTTTTTGTCATATTAAATTCACTAAGACATTCTTTTTTAATTATTTTTGTTGATTATTTCTATAAGGTGCGCCTAGGGGGAACTGCAACGTTAGCAAAAATAAGTCCAGCCACTAATGACATGAAAATTAAAAAAATCTGGGTGCCTATATGGGATTGATTGAGCATGGTTTCGCCTAAGATTAAGGTATTAAGTCCAATATAGGTTTTGCTTCCAGGAACGAGAATGACAATACCCTGCAATAAAGCAATAGAAGCGGGGGCTTTCATCCAACGTGCAAAAAGGTTGGAGTAAATACCCACAATTAATGCCCCAAAGAAAATACCAATAGACTCACCTAAATATATGGCCCCTAACATCGAAGAGAAAAAAGCGACAATACCCGCTAAAATACCCCATGGAGAGTCTTTCATTCGCGCTTTAAAAATAATGACCAGCGCCATAGAAAGTATGGGGACGGCTGACCAAATAGCCCATTGAGGTAATGATTCTGGTTCCATGTAGGGAGCGGGATCAAAAAGGGCTTCAGCTACTGACATGCCTAAGATTGTGCCAAAATAGAGCTTAAAAAGTAACATACAAGCATCCATTATTCTGGCAGTACCCGAAATAAGATCCCGTGCGGCCAGTTCGGCCAAGCCTAAGGTGAGTGCAAGCCCTGGAACAAAAATAATAATCCCAGACAAAATGACCACGGGAATGTTTATATGGGGATTAAATTGTGCCATTGCATAACTAAAGAGGGCACAAAGGATCGCGGCTAACGGTTCAAGCATTTCAGCCATGCGTTTGGAGCGCTCAGCCCGATAAACTAAGCCATATACCATGAATCCCAGTATGGCTGATGAGAAAACATCGCTCCAACTGGTACCCATAAGCATTGCAAAAGCCCCTGCGGATGTCCCGTAGGCAAGTAATGTGAGACACGTTCCATAGGGGTTAGGCCTATTAGATAATTCCTCCAATCTAGCGAGTGCTTCGTTGAGCGTTCGTTTTCCTGAGAGCAGCTCTTCTACCAATTCATCGGTTCTTGCTAATGCACCGAGATCGAGTTCACCAGGATTGACACGTGCAACATGGTTATACTCTTGATCGGTATCATTTTGCAGTACAAAGGTCATGTTGGTGGGTGATATCAAAAAATAGCCTTCAATCCCCAATAAATGAGATACTGATTGAAGGTGGGCTTCGAGTCGGTATGCTGGTGTACCGAATTTATGTAGAGCCTTTCCTAATTGAATAATAAATCGACGCTTTTTTAGAAATTGTTCGTTATCCACTGCTGCTTTTCACTGTTACAAATAAGGGGTGTGAGGCGGATACCGACGTTAAATTGAAGGTCGGTGTTAATTGTTTGCTATTTTAGCTTGGTAATATTACCTTAATTTACGCTAGAAAAGGAGGAGGGATTTGTTAATAATATTGACTTAATTTTAAATGGTTTGGATTTATATCTAAATGATTTGGGTATAGTGTGGGTAAATTATCATTTGATAGATTAAAAACAATTCTAAGAGGGATAGACATGTCACTTGTAATTTCAGGGTTTTATGCCAGTTTAACGGCGCTGTTGGTTATTATTTTTGCTTACCGTGTTATTAGATTGAGAAGAGAGCATAAAATTGGGGTGGGTGTCGAAGATAACTCAACACTATTAATTGCCACACGGGTACATGGTAATTTACTGGAAAATGCCCCTTTGACCCTAATACTCATGATGGCGACAGAAGTTAATGGCATGTCGCCAACGCTATTGCATTGCTTTGGCAGTGTGTGGATTTTCTCTCGTTTACTGCATGCTATGGGGCTGATGCTAGGAAAAGGGGGAAGTCACTTTGGCCGATATTGGGGAACCTTATTAACTTGGTTCGTGATGTTAGGCTTAGTGATAGTGAATTTGATTCAATTTTTTGATCCGGTGTAGTTCATCTCTAACCCATTTAACTCATCAAGTGACTTGTTTGGGATATACCCAAACCATTTGAGATTGCGAGTTTCAGAGTGCGTCAATGCAAGGTACATAATTGAGGAATGTAAGCACCTTTTGATGTTATGCAACAGGGAAGTGAGTCATTTGACGAACTCCCGAGGGGCTGGTTTAAAATGTATTTATTCTTCGTTACTGAACATCAACTTAGAATAACTAGATTGTCTGTTCAGAAGATTGTCATGGTCGTTCATTCACATCCATGTGAGCATGACATTTGTTCATCCTTAAACATCAGATGACGGGAATGTCATTAATGCAGGAGCAATTAACGACCTTGTTTAAATGCTTTTTAATTCCAGCTGGATCCTGCTTTTCCAACTGGTTTGGGTATTAGGTTGTATTTCAGTGTATAATCTGGGTCCCTGTGTGGAAATGAAGCTTTACTTTTTCCACCATGACTTAGATTATTAGGTTTTATATCTCATGCAAGTTGACTCAACTTTATTTACTTACCCTAAATATTGGGCGGAGTGCTATGGCACTGCCCCTTTTTTACCGATGTCTCGAAAAGAGATGGATCAACTTGGATGGGATAGTTGCGACATTATTATTGTAACGGGTGATGCTTATGTTGATCATCCTAGTTTTGGTATGGCGGTATTGGGACGTTTACTTGAAGCCCAAGGTTTCAGAGTCGGTATAATTTCTCAGCCTGATTGGTTAAGTAAAAGCGACTTTATGCAATTAGGTCAGCCTAATTTATTTTTTGGTGTGACAGCGGGTAATATGGACTCCATGATTAACCGCTATACTGCTGATCGTCGTTTACGTCATGATGATGCTTATACGCCTGGTAATCTTGGCGGAAAGCGGCCAGACAGGGCTGTAACTGTTTATACTCAACGCTGTAAAGAGGCTTTTAAAACAACGCCAGTTGTTATTGGCGGGATTGAGGCTAGCTTACGCCGTATTGCCCATTATGACTACTGGTCTGATAAAGTCCGTCGCTCAGTCTTATTTGATGCGAAAGCCGATATTCTGGTTTATGGTAATGCAGAAAGGCCATTAGTCGATATTGCGCATCGTATTGCAGCCGGTGAGCCTATTTCGGCTTTAAATGACATTCGTGGCACAGCCGTCCTACGTAAAGAGCCTTTAGCAGAGTGGCGAGGGATGGATTCTCGTAAGCTTGATCAACTGCATAAAATTGAACCTTTAGCGAATCCTTACGGGGCTGATGATGTGGGATGCAGTAACTTATCAGGCCCGACAGATGTTAAAATATTCGATAATGATAAACCTAAGCCTATTAGCATTCAGCCTCCCAAGCCTAAACCTTGGGAAAAAACTTATGTGTTGCTGCCAGCATTTGAAAAAGTAACACAAGATAAATATCTTTACGCCCACGCTTCACGGATTTTGCATCAAGAAACCAATCCGGGTTGTGCACGAGCACTCTATCAACCCCATGGGGATCGGGCTGTTTGGGTTAATCCTCCCGCTTGGCCACTGAATACCGATGAAATGGATGCGGTTTTTGATCTACCGTATCAACGTGTCGCTCATCCTGTTTATGGCACCGATAAAATACCCGCTTACGATATGATTAAAACCTCGGTCAATATTATGCGAGGTTGTTTTGGTGGTTGTTCATTTTGCTCTATTACCGAGCACGAAGGACGGATTATTCAGAGTCGCTCTCAAGAGTCGATTGTGCGTGAAATTGGTGAAATTAGAGATAAAGTGCCTGGATTCACCGGTGTTATTTCAGATTTAGGTGGCCCAACTGCGAATATGTATCGTCTGGGCTGTAAGAGTGAAAAAGCCGAGAAGACTTGTCGTCGTTTATCCTGTGTTTTTCCTGCAATTTGTGGCCATTTGGATACTGATCATGAAGCGACGATCGATCTTTATCGTGCAGCTAGAGAAGTGCCTGGTATTAAGAAGATCCTTATCGCATCAGGGGTGCGTTATGATTTAGCGATTGAGGATCCACGCTATATAAAAGAGCTGGCAAAACATCATGTGGGGGGCTATTTAAAAATAGCACCAGAGCATACTGAAGAAGGCCCATTAAGTAAAATGATGAAGCCGGGTATGGGCACTTATGATAAATTTAAAGAATTATTTGATAAATATTCAAAAGAAGCAGGGAAAAAACAATATTTAATTCCTTATTTTATTTCAGCTCACCCAGGTACAACCAATGAAGATATGGTGAATTTGGCGCTGTGGCTAAAAAGTGAAAAATTTAAATTGGATCAAGTGCAAAACTTCTATCCTTCACCGATGGCTAATGCGACAACTATTTATCATACTAGATTGAATTCATTGAAAAATATAAAGCATACCAGTGAGTTAGTTACAGTGCCGAAAAAAGGTAGGCAACGTCGCTTACATAAAGCATTATTACGCTACCATGATCCTGTTGGCTGGCCTTTAATTCGAGAAGCGTTAATTGAGATGGGTAAAGATAAACTGATTGGTAACGGTGCTCAATGTTTAGTGCCAGCAGAAACGCGCCATGAGCAGCAGCGATTTAAGGCGGGCTCAGCGACTAAGGGGAAGCAAGGATTAACGCGATTCTCAAGTGATCAGTTTGCCTCCAAAGCTAGCGCTAAAGACAAAAAAACACAACTACAATCTCAAAATTCAGAGGCAAATAACAAGTCAAATGGTAAGCGCAAGCCTAAAGTGAATACTTGGGGAACGACGCCAAAACATCAACGATAATGATATTCAATCGTTAGCGACATAATTTCAAAAATGAAAGCCAGTTGTAGAAATCAACTGGCTTTGTTGTCAGATTTTTCTCTATGGTGTTCGTTTATAAAAAGGTTAATCTCTCTTGTCAAAAGTGAATTTTTGTCCTGCTAATGCTGCTTCATACATGAGTCCGCCTTTCGCTAAAGTAAAAGTGGCCATGCCTTGAACATAAGAGGCGGTTGCGGCAGATTTTCCGGCACTGGCAGAGTTACCTGTGGTACTGGTTTGTGCATTGGCACCGATAGTAATTGCGACTGCAGACGCTTGTGCGCTAAATTCAAAGTTACCACTGGTAAACTTTTTATAAGCGTCTTCATTTTCGAAAAATATGATTTCGCTGTAGGCTTGTCCACCTAATTGAAAGCCAACAGACAGTTGTGTAAGGC
Source organism: Shewanella surugensis (assembly GCF_023284005.1). Taxonomy (GTDB): domain Bacteria; phylum Pseudomonadota; class Gammaproteobacteria; order Enterobacterales; family Shewanellaceae; genus Shewanella; species Shewanella surugensis. Next base: position 13,191 of record NZ_JAKIKS010000104.1, on the reverse strand, counting down.
TAGTATCACCCGTAATGCGTCCACTTTTGTATACGTGTCCATCGCCATAAGCGCCCCCAACAATGAAGCCGCCTTTACCTATTGTTGGAAAAAGTGCATATCCGTAGGCATTGCTAAAGAATTTTCGGGTGTCTTTAGCTTTGCTAAAATTGCATATCGCTTGCTGATAGCTGTCATCTATTTTGTTGCAATCTGGGCTCCCACCATTGTTATCGGCTAACGCTTGTGTCGTGAAAAAGAGACCTAACATTATGCATAATAGGTAAGTCGTTTTTGACATAAGGTGTTTCATTGCTGTCTCCAAAATAAAGGGTGAGCTTAAAGCATACGCATAGCTTAGATAAAAATGAATGTTTACCGGTTAAAAAATAAACATTGATAAGTGTATTTTTAAGCTTGTAAGCTCTGGTTCAGAGATAAAATGCTGAAGAATGAATAGGTTTTAGACTTAATTAAGCTACTTTGCGTATTTTATGTGAAAATAGAGTGATAAGGTTCAACGGTTATCTTCATTCATGACTTGCTGCAAAAAGGTGATTTCTTCTTCTGTTAATCGGGCTTCTTTAGACAGAGAGGGGGTTGTCGTTGGTATCTTCAAGGCTTGTTTTTGGCCTCGAATATATGCAATGTCGGTGACTTGTTTTAAGCCATAAAAGGCCAATATATATAATGATAGTAATAATATAAGCCTAGACAGCAGAAGGTTAAATTGGCTAATGTGATCGCCGATATAAAAAGGGAGCATGATGAGTAAACTTCTAACTAGCCAATTCATCATTAAGGCAAAGGTGAGGATCAATAACCATTTAAATTTTATTTTATCTAATTTTTTATTTATTGATGCGCTTTTTTGAGTGGAAAATTTATTTAATATATTGAATATTAGTATAAAATAAAAAGCAGCTTGGAGGCTTAATAGTCCAGGGAACGCAATAAAGATCACATTGCGTTGTTGTGTACTTAACATGAGGCTCTCTGCTGTATTGGGTGAGTCGACAATCATGAACAAGCGATAACTCAAGGTGATGATGACAACAATAACAATCATAATGGCCGGGTAAAAATGAATAATACTCAAGTTTGTATGGGCAGAGCCTTTGACGTTACGACTGCAATATAAATACAGTAATGGCATGAGTAAAAAGTAAATGGGGATGATGAGGGTAAATAACACAACAATAGGAATGGGCGCATTGTGTTTATTGATCATTCCAGTGAAAAAATATACGGCCAATAGCCCCAGTATATTGGCTAATAATTTATGGTTTTCTGACGGTGTTTGATGAAAAAATCGTATATAAATGGCAATAAAAAAGCAATGGAGACCGCCCAATAAAGACAGCCACAGATAGGTTTGGGAAAATAAATTGTTAAATTCATTCATCATATTATATTTAATGTATACAAAATATTGATGTGCTCATTACAGTTGAAGTCTCAACTTGTTCAGTTAATGTTTTTAAAGGTGTGTGATAAGCGCTGTAAAATTATAAATTAAACAGCGTGATAATGATTTCTTACACCGTATAAAGAATAGGACCATACCTGTGTGCATTATGTTCCACAATATTTATATTTTGAATAAAAGGATGTTGACCTAAAATACAGAATAAAAAATAAGCTTAATTGTTTTTGTAAGCACATTATTTTAAACAGTATACTATGATTTTTATAGTTGATATCTTTATTTATAAGCGCTCAGTCGATCCAAGGAAAGTTTAATGAAAATTATTGCCATTATTATTATAGTGTTAATAGGAATTTATCTTTATAGGCGTAATAAAGCTGTATCGACGCCAGAAGCGACTATTCATGATGAGGTTTCTGATAGGGATGATATCGATGAGGAGTTACTTGCTTCTTCTTCGGTGAGTATATCGAAAGATCCTGATGTAGACCCTTTATCTTCTGTGGTTAAGTGCCAGTATGTGCTCTTTGCTAAAGCGAATGAACGGCTTCAAAAACATGTCGAAAAAATTCATCATGCTACATCGATGGAAGATGAATACAATGGCATGTTAGCGGCTATAACAGAATGCTATAAGCAACGACAAGATACAGAATATAGTGAGTTTGGTGCGGGTTTATCTCCAGCATTTCTAGTGTTATGTGAACAGATAAGCAAAAGCGAATCTCTTTTAGACTTGAAGGCTGTGAGCTTTATGCAATTAGCGACATTATTGAATGATAAAGGTGATTTTGATGAAGCGATTGCCATTTGTCAGCAAGCTATTGATTACGGGTTAACCGATGGCACTGTTACTTGTTTTTCTGGGCGTAAGAAACGTATTGAAAGAGCAAAGCATAAACAAAAAAAATAATAGAGAACGTGTATTTTCAGTTGGGGATGTATCAACGAGCAAAAGTGTGTTGTTGCCGTTATTTTTAATTGAATCGTGATGGGCTGTGTGGTTGAAGTGAAAATGGGGATATCTTGATGTGACTTGGGTATACTGTCTCTGAGTCTCCATAACGGTTTTCATTCATGCAGCTAAAGCAAGATTTCTTCACTCAGCTTCCAGGTTTTTATTCTCAGGTAACCCCTCAAGGATTAACCGATCCAAAGTGGATCGGCTGGAGTCGTGATGCTGCTCATTTAGTGGGGCTCTCGCAGCCAACAGAGAGTTTACTGGCTCAATTAGCGGGCAATAAGAGTATTGATGGCGCGTGTTATTATTCGCAGGTGTATAGTGGCCATCAATTTGGGGGTTATTCTCCTCAATTGGGTGATGGTCGGTCAATTCTTATTGGTGAAGCACAAGGTCCTGAAGGCAGTTGGGATGTGGCATTAAAAGGCTCTGGGCTCACCCCCTATTCACGACAGGGTGATGGTCGTGCTGTTCTGCGTTCTGCTATACGTGAGTTTTTAATCTCTGAAGCCTTATACCATTTACATGTTCCTACGACACGCGCTTTGGCTGTGATTGGGTCGACTACGCCAGTATGGCGAGAACAGCGAGAAACGGCTGCTATTACCGTTAGACTGGCGAAGAGTCACTTACGTTTTGGTCATTTTGAATATTTTTGTCACAGTGAAAATGGCAGTAATGAAAAATTGACTCAACTACTGCATTTTACGATTAAGCAACATTACCCTCATTTAAGTTGTGATAAGGCTGGATATAAAGCTTGGTTTATTCAAGTGGTGAAAGATACGGCTAAAATGATTGCACATTGGCAAGCTATTGGCTTTGCTCACGGGGTGATGAATACCGATAATATGTCTATTTTAGGTGATAGTTTTGATTTTGGTCCGTTTGCTTTTTTAGATACTTTCAAAGAAGATTTTATCTGTAATCATTCCGATCCGCAGGGACGTTATGCCTTTAATCAGCAGCCGGGTGTTGGGCTGTGGAATTTACAACGCTTAGCGCAAGCATTAACCCCCTTGATTGCATCTGATGATCTGATTTATGCGCTTAATACGTACCAAACTGAACTTGTTCAGCATTATTTATGTCTGATGCGCAATAAATTAGGCCTATATCAGCCCTATCTCAAACGAGAAAGCCAAGCACAAGATGATGAGGATTTGGCCTTAATAGGCGAATTGATGAAATTAATGCAAGAAAGTCAGCTTGATCATACCCTCACCTGGCGGCAATTTGGCCAAATTACTCCCACCCAACAACATGTGTGTTTAAGGGATGATTTTGTGGCCAAAAATGATTTTGATACATGGTATTTACGCTATCAAAATCGAGTGGGTGTTATTGATAATATTGAGCAATGGCAAGGCTTACGTGATCGAGCCAACCCTCAGTATATTTTACGTAATTTTTTAGCTCAAGAAGCCATTGAGGCTGCAGAGAATGGTGATTTCTCTGTGTTGGAACAGCTGCATCAAGTATTGCAACGTCCTTTTGATGAACAAGTGAACATGTCGGCTTATTCAAGAAAACCGACGCCAGAAGAAGCTGGGATCATTATGTCTTGTAGTAGTTAATTTGAATGAGAAATATACATGAAAATAGCAACAATACAGTTTAATAAAGCTGAGTTAAGTTTATCGATCCAAGCTGAAATAAATTTTGATTATTTTGTTGATTTTGCTCAACCATTAACAGAGATCCTAGATTGTCATGTGGTTGAACGTCAGTGGGGAGCTGATCGTCACCAATGGTTACTGGATTTTGAAGGTTGTCAGTTGCAATTGCACTATGAGTTTTATGGGGATGTTTGCTGGTTGTCTGTATCGAGGGAGGAAGACCTCGATGTGTTAATCTATTTAGTTGGATTACTAAAACCTTATACTTAAACATTTAGCCATTACACCTTAAGTGAGCGAACGAGAAAATATAATGAATAAAGCAGAGCAAAAAGCTCAAATTCAGAGTGAGTATCACTATCAAGCTTTGACGCCGGATTTAATTTTAACGGCCATAGAGTCTTTAGGCATTTATCCTGAAACAGGCTTATTGGCACTCAATAGCTATGAGAATAGAGTGTACCAATTTCGTTGCGATCAGGGCCTGCGTTATGTGGTGAAGTTTTATCGACCTGAGCGTTGGAGTGAAGCTCAAATCCAGGAAGAACATGACTTTTCAGCGGCGTTAGCTGCAGAAGAAGTCCCTATTGCAACGCCTGTGATTATTGATAATAAATCCCTGCATGTGTATCAAGGGTTTAAATTTGCCTTGTACCCTTCTATTGGTGGGCGTTCGTTTGAAGTGGATAATTTGGAACAACTTGAAGCGGCTGGGCGATTTATTGGTCGTATTCATCAATATTCATCGCAGAAAACCTTTACTTACCGAGATGGTATGTCACCTAAGTTATTAGGTGACGACTCATTAGCGTGGCTAAAATCTTCTGGTCATGTTCCTGAAGGCTTGAGTTTGGCTTATTTTACCGTTGTTGAACAAGTATTAGCGAAAGCCACTGCTTTATGGAATAAGGTTGAGGTGTCATCGATCCGTTTACATGGAGATCTACATCCAAGTAATATTTTGTGGACGCCCAATGACGGTCCTAGTTTCGTGGATCTTGATGATGCTCGAACGGGACCTGCGATCCAAGATCTATGGATGTTATTATCAGGCGATAGATCACAACAGTTATTGCAACTGGAAGTCATACTTGAAGGATATGAAGAGTTCTGTGATTTTGATACTCGGCAATTAACTTTGATTGAACCGCTACGGGCAATGAGAATGTTACATTATAATGCTTGGTTGAGTCGTCGTTGGGCTGACCCCGCTTTTCCAATGAATTTTCCTTGGTTTGGGGAAGGTAAGTATTGGGAGCAGCAAATTTTAGCCTTTAAAGAGCAGCTTTCAGCGCTTAACGAGCCTCCATTGAGCTTGATCCCGCAATATTGATTTGAGGTCTGTTTATCCCGAACATAATCTAACCTCGAAAAATAAGCAGGCTATTGCTAATAGGCCGTTATATATTATTACGGTTTTGAAATACAGTTAAAAGCACACTATGATATGCTCCAATTGAACATTACTTTATTTGAAGTCGACAAGGAATTAGGATGAAAAAAGCATTACTTATCGCAGCGGTGTTGTTAATAGCGCCTATGGTATCGATAGCAGCTGAAACTGCGCCTAAAGCGCCAGAAGCCTCTCAATCGGTGCCAAAACAGAAGCCGAAGGCTGCTAAGTATCAAGAAGGTGTACACTACACAGTGATCAACCAAGGACCTGCAACGAGTAAGCCTGAGATCACTGAGTTTTTCTCTTTCTACTGTCCGCATTGCTATACTTTTGCTAAAACAGAAGTGCCTAAAATTAAGAAACGTCTACCTGCTGGTGTCAAGTTTAATCAAGTGCAAGTCGACTTTCTCGGAGGGAAGGGGAAAAATGGTGTCAATATGGGTGATGTCATGGCGCGTGCTTTTGCCATTGCGCAACTATTGAAAGTGGAAGAGACAATTGAACCTGCCATTTTTTCAGCTATTCATGATAAAAGACAACGCTTTACCAGTTTAGATGATGTTAAAGCTCTGTTTGTTGCCAATGGCGTAGAAGCTGAAGAATTTGATGCTGCGGCGAATTCATTTATGGTGAATGCACAAATGGCGCAAATGGTGCGTGAAACCAAAGATGCAGGTATTAATGGTGTGCCAACTTTAATTGTTAATGGTAAGTATCGAGTCGAGACGAAAGCCATTAAATCCTATGATGAAATGCTTGATATTGCCTTTTATTTGAGCACGTTAAAATAAAATTTATTGATTGAATTGTACTAGAGAAAAGAAGCCGTATAGGCTTCTTTTTTTATGTTTTTATCTATTAGTCTAACTGCTAAATATTATTCTATCTTCTATATTGTGCTCTTATTTTATTGATTACTAAAAGTAAATTTTCAAATGAACTTTTTTGGTTATTTGCAATATTAGTTTTAGTCGGCAAATTTATTTAAATGAGAGAATACAATGAAGAAGATATTATTGCTCATCATGGGCTTGGTTATGACACCAATGAATGTCAGTGCGACAGAATATAAAGAAGGGACTCACTATACAGTGATCCGAGATACCGCTTCTACTACACCAGAAATCACCAGTTTTTTCTCATTTTATTGTCAACATTGTTATCAGTTTGCTCTGTCTGAAATACCGAAAATGAAAGCGGAATTGCCAGAAGGGGTGAGTTTCAAACAAGTACAGGTGGCGGCAGTAGGAGGTAAAATGGGAGAGGACATGTCTAGAGCCTTTGCCATTGCTCAATTATTAAACGTTGAAGATGTGATTGAGCCTGCATTATTCAGTGCTGTCCACCAAGAAGGCGTACGCTTTACTCATTTAGACGATATTAAAAGGATATTTGTGACTAATGGGGTCGATAGTGCAGATTTTGACGCGGCGGCGGCATCTTTTATGGTCAGTAGCAAAGTCGCTCAAATGGACCGGGCTGTCAGTGAAGCCAATATTGTTGGGGTGCCGACGTTAATCGTTAATGGTAAATACCGAGTCGAGACGGGAGCAATCAAATCTTACGATGAAATGAGACAAATTGCTTACTACCTAACGGGGCTAAAATAGCGTGAAGGGATAGTCCTATTTTCGGCTTCAAGAAAAGAAAAAAACCGTACTTCATTTTTATGAGAAGTACGGCTATAGAGCTAATTGCCCAATATTACCCTGAGTAACTCAAGAAATTTAACAGAGAGTCATTTTTTTGGCAAGTGACATTTTCTCATTTTTGTGAACTATTTAACTGATTAAGAAAGTTAAATTAATTTTTAATGCTGTAAAGCAGATTAAATTTAGTTTTTTTTTGTAAAAAGTGAAACTCTCTTGTGGCCTAAGCGGTCGAAGTTAAGGTGGAGTCATGAGGAGGGAGCAGTATTTCCTTCTTGGTTTAGAGCCTGAGTTTTTAATGGGCTTAAATATTGCGGTGAAAGAGTTTTTTCATTTTAGAAAATCATTGAAGGAGGCGTTTTATGAGGGTATTTCCCATTTATGCACCAAAATTGATTGTTAAACACGTGAGAGTTTTTTTTGAAGGATCGATTTGGGTCAAAGGGGTAGGGCGACTAGAATTTTCTAAAGGGCGAATGCTGTTGCCAAGGAGGAGCCTGCCAGGTGTTCAGCAGGCTATCATTGAACTCAATGAGCTAATTGAGTCACAAAACCTTGAAGCACATGCGAGCTAAAATTAGCTAACTTCTTCGTTTAGTAAACCAACTAATCCGGTCACTTTTTCATTCCAAGAAGTGAGCTCTTGCTGTAAATGTTGGTTTTTCTCTATTAATGATCTGCTGGATTGCTTTTCTTCTTCAAGCTCCATTTTTAATAGCTCAATAGTCTCAACTGCAGTTTGGATTTTTGTTTCTAGTTTTGATAGTAATTCAAGGCTCATGGGAGTTCCTTTTGTGTCAGGATAATAAATACTGATTCTAGCAGTGCGATACGCGTAGTGAATAGCCAATTCTTTCAAGTGAGAGAAAAAAAATCAATAATTTGCATTAATTGGGTTTTTTATGACTAAAATTTTCAAATTTTCTTTCTGAAGAGTGCTTTTATGGACGAAAGTGTCGTTGAATTCATCATCAATAGTTCAATATTATGCTGAAAAAAAAGCCCCAGAAGGGGCTTTTTTTGATTATTATTTTTTCTTAGAAGCGATAATCTACACCGAGATACACTTGCTGAGAATTATCGAGAGAGAAAGAAGCTTTAGAATAATCTTGTTTGAGGTAGCGGTAACCGACTTCGGTACTTAATTTTGGATTAATTTTATACTGTAGGCCTGTTTGACCACCCCATACGAATCGGTTGCTTGAGCTTGAGCTGAGAACAGAATTGTCTGGACTGATGTGATTCATCCCTGCTGTCGCACCCACAAACCAATTGAGTTTTTGATCGCTGGTCAATGGGATGAGGAAATCATAAGACACTAAGCCCATTTGCTGCTTAGTGTACTGATCATTATTAAATGAATATGTTAAGTAGAGTCGAGCCTCATTATTGATATAAGTACCCGCACGAAGCTGATAAGTAGGATCATTAACGTCTCTAGAATAGCCTCCGCCAGCATCATAGTGGTTCTGTTGATTACCGTATGCTGCACCCACAAAATTATCGGCGGCCATGGCTGGGATAGAAAGCGTTGCTGTAACTACAGATGCTAAAACAAGTAATTTAGTTTTCATCATTAACTCCGATATATTATAAGGAATTTTTTCTCGAAACATCATAGGAGAGGTAAGCTGAATAATAACTGAACACAGTTACTGATTGAATTTTAATCTTTTTTGTTATTATTGGTTAAATAAATCCCACTGCGCTGTTTTGTGTTAGATCAGTGTTTAACTTAATTTAATAATTATGATTTATTACTGCTTTTAGAGCGCGATTCAGTATGCTTAGGCTGGCTAGATTGAACCTAAATGAAGGGGGATAGTTGTCATCGGACTTGACTTTAAGGTGTAGTCTCCATAGTCTGCGTCACACTCATTAAGGTGGTATTTCATGCAAATAACTTATAATTTAAAATCAGCGTCAGAACGCCGCAGTGAAGCATTTGAACCTAAAGAGAACGTTGGATTTGGTGAGCTTAGAACCGATCATATGTTCCTCATGGATTTTAGTGATGGTCAATGGCACAATCCCAGAGTGGTGCCTTATGCCCCGTTTGAAGTTGCGCCTGGTGCGATAGCATTACATTATGGGCAGTCTGTTTTTGAGGGCGCAAAAGCATTTCGTCACAATGATGAAGAAATTTACACTTTTAGACTCGATAAAAATGCAGAACGCTTAAATCGTTCTGCAGATATTTTATGCATGGAAGGTGTACCTGAAGTCATGCAGCTTGCTGGGATAGAAGCGTTAATCGATGTTGATCGATTATGGTTTCCTTTGCAAGAAGATGCATGCCTTTATATTCGTCCTTTTATTTTTGCGACAGAAGATCGTTTATCGGTATCACCGAGTGAGCAATATACTTTTTGTGTTATTTTAAGCCCAAGTGGTCCTTATTATAATGATGGTTTTAGCAAAGCTATCCGCTTGTTGATCAGTAAGCGTTTTCATCGAGCGGTTTCTGGAGGAACAGGTGCGTCTAAAGCGTCTGGAAATTATGCAGCTTCATTAAAAGCAGGTAAAGTGGCTGCAGAATATGGTGCGGCACAAGTACTCTATTTAGACGCCAGTAATCAGCAGATTGAAGAAGTTGGTGCCATGAACCATTTTCATATTTTAAAAGATGGTACTGTGATTATTCCGACTTTTACTGATACTATTTTAAAATCTATTACTTCGGAGTCTATTTTAGATTTGGGCGAATTGTTGGGTTGCGAGGTAAGGCAAGAAACGGTGTGGCTAGATAAATTTATTCAAGATATCGAATCAGGTGGCATTATTGAAGCGGGCGGATTTGGCACTGCAGCGGTTGTGGCACCAGTGGGTTCCTATATTTTTGAAGATAGACGCGTGCTGACCGTGGGTGATGGTGCTGTTGGAAAACACACTAAACGTATTTATCAAGTATTAACCGATATCCAAAAAGGTCATATTTCAGGGCCAAAAAATTGGTTAAGAAAAGTGACTCGGCTGGAAGGGTAGATACTCTTTGGGTAAAAAAGCCTTCAGTAACGAAGGCTTTTTTAATGATTGATTATTGTGTTTCTATTGGTTTCTCTTTGGACGATACCGCTTGATGCTCTAATAATAGTTGATGCAAGGTTTCATCTTTTTCTTCCCAAATATTGTTGAGCCAGCGCTGAAACTCAACCCGATATTGGGGATCCGTAAAATAACGCTTATCATCGACCTGAGGAACGGGTAATACGCGGATACGAATGGTGATTTTTTTGATTCGACCGTGCATGACCTCCACTAAGGCATCTTTATTAATGGCTTCAGGATATAAGAGTGTGATATCAAGTAAATTGGTGAACTGCTCGCCCATGGCGCTTAATGTAAAGGCTATTCCACCCGCTTTAGGTTTTAATAGGTAGCGATAGGGAGAGTTTTGACGATCACGCTTTTGCTCTGTGAAGCGAGACCCTTCGACATAATTTATAATTGAAGTTGGCATATAGCGAAACTTTGCACAAGAGCGACGTGTTGTTTCTAAATCTTTGCCTTTTAACTTAGGATTTTTTTTAAGCTTGCGCGGGTTAGAACGATTCATGAAAGGCATGTCTAATGCCCAGCAGCCTAGTCCCATCAAAGGGACAAACAATAATTCCTTTTTGAGGAAAAATTTAAGCATGGGAATATTGTTGCGTAATATATAGGTTTGAACGGCAATATCTAATCCACTTATATGGTTACTGATCAATAAGTACCAACTATTTTTATCTAAGCTTTCTAAGCCTTCTATATCCCATTCAATGTCAGCGAGTAGAAATAAAATACCCCCATTACAGGTTGCCCATGACCACATAAACCGATTCATTACCTTGGTGATCAAAATACGTCCAGAAGTGATTGGGGTAACCAGTTTAACTAGCCCACCTAGGCTAATGAGCCCACTCCATAAAGCGGTATTAACGATTAATAATACTGCACTGATTAGATATAAAAGTGGGCTAGGTAAAAAATTAAGCATTGATTATTGCACCTCTTTATTTTGCTTCTCTTGTTGGACCATGGTGATTAACTGCTGATCTTTCTGCTTCCAAATTGTATTGAGTTGAGCCTGAAAATCAATCTTAAATTGACGATCTTTTGTGTAATCACCTCGCATTTTATCATCGATATCGGTGACGCTTATATGAACATTGACATGTTTCACTTTTCCCGAGATGTATTCCCAGTAAGTTGGACTGCCTTCTGGGTAGTAGATAGTGACATCCACAAGCTTATGGATGTACTCTCCCATTGCTGAAAGCGCGAATGCCATTCCACCCGCTTTAGGCTTGAGTAAATGAGTAAATGGAGAGGCTTGTTTTTCATGTTTACTGCTATGAAAACGGGTTCCTTCAACAAAGTTCATCACACTGACGGGTTTAGTCTTAAATTTTGCGCAGGCTTTTTTTGTTATTTCGATATCTTTGCCTCTTAACTTAGGTTTTTTTCTTAGCTGAGAAGGGCTATACCGTTTCATAAAAGGAAAATCGAGGGCCCACCACGCTAAACCTAATACAGGAACAAATATAAGTTCTTGTTTTAAGAAAAATTTTAAGAAAGGTATCCGATGATTGAGTATACGTTGCAAAATCAAAATATCGACCCAAGATTGATGATTAGCAATGACCATGTACCATTCTTTAGGGCTAAGAGGGTTGTCACATTCAACATTAATTTTTATAGGGTGAAAAATATTTTCAATAATACCATTTACACTTATCCATGAACTCGCTGAAAAATCAATTAGATATGTGCAAACTGTTCGCATGATCTGAATAGGAATGAGTTTGAATAAGCTGATGGCTAGGATTGGGCAGACCCAGAAAAGTGTATTGAGTGCATACAACAAAAAAGCCAAACTGCCAGTGATCCTTGATACGAACGAACCCATTAAAAATTGCCTCTATAAAAATTGGAGACCTATGGTACTCGCTGAAGGTCTCAGGCTCAATCATGAAGTGTAAGTTTGATTAAACAATGTGCGCTATTAGCGCTTTTTTTACTGAAGTAGAGTTGTTAATTTGAGTGCTAATGGGCCTGTTTGATGGTTATTTAATGCTATTAAATAATGTTTATTATCAATATTATACTGTTATTTTTATGGTCGTTAACGACGTTGGGCATAATTAATTAAGTCTTTGGTGTGTTTTAATTAATATTAGCGTGGCGTTAATTAGCGATAAGCTTTTAAATTGTTGAGTAGTTTATCCATCGCACGATAACTTAAGGCTTGAGCGATATGTGAACGGTCGATATTGTTAGTGCCTTTTAAATCAGCAATGGTGCGTGCGACTCTTTGTATTTTATGGTAGCTGCGAACGGATAAGCCCAGTTTATTAAGGGTATCTTCTAAAAAAATTAAATCTGTAGATTGAAACCAGTTCATCTTCTTCAATTGTGCACCAGTGAGTTCGCTATTTAGCATACCTGAACGAGTTATCTGAGTGTTTCGGGCCTGCTGTACACGTTTGGCGATACTTGAGCTGGTTTCTGGTGTTTCATTGGTATTGTTTAGGGTGCCTAAAGGCAATTTAGGCACATCAAGGGTTAAATCAAACCTATCCAGAAAAGGTCCTGATAATTTAGATAAATAGCGTAATATTTGATCTGGGTTTGATCGGGGGTTATTGATATCGCCACAAGGACTGGGATTCATGGCAGCAATTAATTGAAATCGACTGGAGAATGTTAATTTTGCCGCCGCTCTGGATATGACGACTTCTCCCGTTTCCAAGGGCTCTCTGAGACAATCTAATACTTTACGTGGGAACTCGGCAATCTCATCTAAAAATAACACGCCTCGATGGGCTAATGATATTTCACCGGGCTGAGGGACACTACCGCCACCAATTAAAGAAATGGCTGAGCTCGTGTGATGAGGGTTACGAAATTTTCGTTGAAAAAACTGTTCTGCTGGTATCGATTGTCCTGCGACAGAATATAAGGTGGCAACCTCTAAGGCCTCTTCATAATTTAAATCAGGTAAGAGTGTCATTATCCTGTTTGCTAACATTGTTTTACCTGTTCCAGGAGGGCCCATCATTAATAAGTTACCTGATTACCCATAAAGCTCAGCCATGCTTAAATACTTCTGTGGCATAGGAGCAGTTCGTAGTGCGACATACATAAATCGTGGCAACATGTCTTCAAGCGAGAACCTT
>NZ_JAKIKS010000103.1 GCF_023284005.1 Shewanella surugensis | reverse complement strand
ATCGTAATTAACATGACACCAATCTAATATGCTGGATTATGTCTACTCAGCATAGCAGAATGTGACATCTCTAAATTGGGGAAATGTGACATTACTATATTGGATCTACAAATACCAAACCCGCGCGACGCACAATCTCTATTATGGTAAATAAGATAAATAATGAGGAAAAGTCGGGTATACGTTTATTCTAACTAAAAGCCAATCTCGATTGGGGCGATTATTCGATATTGTCTACCAGTCCATGTTTGAAGCATTATCGGACGCTGTTGCTAGATGCTCAATAAACTGTTCCATATCTTTAACTGAATTCATCGCTTTGTTATAAGTAGAATCTGAAGCATAAGGAAGAATGGATGGCAGGGTACTCTGTATGTAGAGTATTTCTGGAAAAGTGTTGGATTCCCAGTAAAAATCCATAAACTTCGTAATTAGCTGTATTGCTTCCTTTTCATTAAACTCAATCCCACTTTCCATGGAAAATCGAGAATTACCTTTTTGATGAGGCATAAGCAGAGGGACAGCACCAACATCAGAGTGGATTTCAAAGGCCTCTCCATTTTTACCAAATGCTCCATGAGCAATGTAATTCCTAATTTGTCGCTTAATCGATACTAGTTGATCATAATATTTCTTGATATCTATATCTTCGACATCAAGACATGACTTGAACTTAGACCCCCAATCTTTATCAGCTAAATTAGCCACATCCTCGCCAGTAACTAATTTTCCTTTAAGAATTGCAGCATGAATAAAAACATGTTCTGTGAAACTGTAAAACGCATCTATTGTAGAAATAGCTAGCCATTCGGCTTCGGCTTTAAGTCTATAAAAGGGTATTTCTACACCCCATGAATTGACAGAATATTCAGTACGTATTATTTCATCTTTTCTTGACTCAGCTTCTTTAATCTTCTTTTCATATTCATTTGTAAGAAACAAATACCGTCGATGAAGTCTATAACTGTGATTCATTACGTTTAAATCTGAGCTTTTAACAGATTGACTTGCAAACCATTCAAAATAAGGTCGAGCAGCCACAACGGCTTTAGATATTTTTTTTACGATTTCTTTGCATTCTGCTTCCTGGCTTTCTTTATCAGCGGCGAATAATCCAAATCCAAACTTTCGATGCTCTAGGAGATAAGGAGTCCCATTGTAATCGATAGGAACTGACCAAGAAACTTTTTCAAATCGTCCTAAGTTTTTATAATTAAGTAAATCAACAAATAAGAAATAAACAATGTAGTATGGAGGCAAAGAATTTCCAGCATCAGTTCGAACAGCTGAAAATAAGAAATTTTTATCTGCTTCGGTTTTTTTATCTACAGTAGAGCTGATAGGGCTAAGAATTTTCTTAACTTTTTCCTTCAGTTTTTCAATTTCATCTTGGTTCATAGTAATCTAAAGTTCCTATCCGTTACCTAGTGAGCATTATTTTCTCACACAAACTAAAAATTTGAATAAATTATACTATATAAACAGTAAGCTTTATCAAATAATTCATAGTTCAGTTTATGTTGTAAATAATTATAAGTTTCTCGATTAACCCCATTACTTCTACTAGTGATAATGCTCATTATCACTAGTATATTCAATAGTAAGTACCTGAATTGAAGTTATCCGGCATTGTGTTTAATTTTCGACCTTTCTGAGATGTCAATTACCTGACAGGACATGGAGCCTAGATTTCTAAAGGAGGAAATAACCTTTGGAAAACTTTTTACCTATGCACTTTTGTAGAATGTGTAGCTCTAGAGGCTAGATACTCTAAATTAAGAAATTAACAAATTAACAGTAACCCTAAGATATGAGACGATTTTGATATTGATTAATATTATCTTTTGATATATCTAACTTCTTTAATAAATGAGCGACAACAATAAGCTTTAAAACATGTCCAATCTCCATGTAATCTTCGATGGATAGTTTTTTCATCATGTTCTTAGGTATTCCTACATGTGCTAATTCATTTCTTAATGTTGATATGTTACTTCCTAATTCATGCTTATTTATTTTTTTGAATATTGTCTCAAGCTTCAACTTCAAGTCTATTGATGCATACATTTCAATAGGTTTAGCATATTTCTCTTTACTTTCCCCTCCAAGATCTTTATTAATAGCTTCAAGTTGAGTTGAATATAAAATGATATCACTATAAGTATAATGAAGAGTTCTAAATCCAGTTTCATACTGATGTGATACAGAAATAACTTGAAAGTCATCATACAAATCAAACCAACGACTCAATACTATTTTCATATCAAGTTGCTTCCAATTTAACGGCATCATTTGATGGCTAATTTCCTTTTGAGCAAGTCGGATTGTACGATGCTCTAAACATATACTATTAAGAACATGAACACCTTGTTTTTTATTATCATCAAAATAAAAAAACATCTCTTCTGGAAACTTTGGGCAAGACAATAATATTGAAAATAGTCCTGCTATTTTAGTTATTTCATCTATAGTTTTTTCAGCATTTAATTTAAATTCAGACTTGTATTTAAATGCATATTTTAAAGACTTCCTTAGATATAAAGAAGACTGAGGATGATCATTTTTTATTTTCTTGAGTGCTAATTCTAGCTTTTCTTTAGCTTCTTGATCGTTTGAATCAATAAGGTTGATTAAGTTATCTCCAACCATAGAGTGAGTAGCTGTATTTTCTACTTCTAGTTCCCAGTTGTTTCCATTTGTAGTAAGTATAGGTTCTAATTGATATTTTAATTGATTAGTACTTCCTTGAGGATGAATAAATTCCTGCATACCATTGAAAGTGAAGTGTGTTAACTTCACAGTTTCATGCTTTTCAACGAAAGAGTCTATCAGTAAATAGTAGAAACCATGTAAACCTGATTTCACCAGAACTTTACCGTGATGATGAGTACCACTTTCAAAATCAAACGGGCCAACTAAAGTGCAAAGTTTACCGTTATTCAATATACCAAATAATCTATCACAAGAAGAAGGCGCCCCATTATCAGATAGGCAATACTCTAACTGTAATCCATTCTCAGGTGAATATTTAATCTTTCCCGAAAATCTGCCGCTATTACAATCGATATCAGCAAAAAACTCGCCGAAAAATTCATAATTTTCAAAGCAACTATATATTTCTTTTGTCAAATGACCCCCCAATGACAGCATGATAATTAACTACATACAGAAAATATCATCTTTAACTGACTGATGATATAGGTAATTTAATTTTTTTCATCGAACTATACAGAATAATCACATACTTATTTTGAATGATAATAAAAGAGTTATAGCTAGTAAACTGACCAGTGATAATGGGTGTTATCATTGGTCAATTCCTGACTTGCTATAATTACTCTGTGATGTTTACAGGGAAGTTGTTATGTACATGGAGTTCAGAGAATGTTTACATGATGAAATTGCAATCATGCAGAATACGGGGATCTTTATTTCGGATAGTACAATCATATATTACGAAACCATTTACTCCAAGGGCCAAAGCCCTTGCCCCGCCTGCTTTATTCGTAAAAACAGATGTGTTGCAATGAAATGTGTAATTCATGCTGATATATTTGAATGCCCTGAGTGTGATGAATTTATTGAAGTCGGTGGTTAACAGGTTCATTATATTGAACCACTTGATATTCCAATACAGCTTTTTAATTATCTAGAGAGAGTAAATTAACTATTATTAGGCTACTAGTCTATTGTATTACTTTGTTTTTTTTGGTATTTTGTTAGATTTTATTGTTATAAAGTTAATAAGGGCGATTTTAATGAAGGACTATGATTTTAGTAGCTTAAATGATAAAGAATTTGAGTTGTTATCAACTGACTTATTATCTTGCCATCTAGGCTGTCACGTTGAACGTTTTAAAACTGGTCGTGATGCTGGTGTAGACGGGCGCTTTTTTTCATCTGATGATAATGAAGTTGTTATTCAGTGTAAACATTGGTTGAAGTCGGGTCTTACTGCATTGCTCAGATCTATAACTAATACAGAGATAGAAAAGGTTCGTAAACTCAATCCTACACGATATATTTTTGTTACATCACTTACTCTATCAAGGGTAAATAAGATGAAAATAAAAAAATTATTTTCACCTTTTGTTAAAATTGAATCAGATGTTTTTGGTAACGAGGATCTAAATGATATTTTAGCTAAAAATCCATTATTAGAAAAAAAACATTATAAACTATGGATGACAAGCAGCAATGTGTTAGAAGCAATATTAAATTCAGCAATAATAGGTAGAAGTAAGCATAAACTTCAAGAAATTATTGATGACTCTAATCATTATGTGATGACCCAAAATCATACTCAAGCGATGGAAAAGCTTGAAAAGGTTCATTCTATTATCATTACAGGAGCACCTGGTGTAGGTAAAACCTCCCTAGCAGATCAGTTATGTAAATTCTATACAGCTAATAACTACGAGTTTTGTTTTATCGAGAATTCATTAAATGAAGCTGAGGAGTTTTATAAGGAAAATGCGAAACAAATTTTTTACTTTGATGACTTTCTTGGGCGAAATTTCATACTAGCATTAGGTTCACATCAAGATTCACATATTATTAGTTTTATAAAAAGAGTCGAGAGAGATAGTGAAAAAAGATTTATTCTTACTTCTAGAACTAATATTTTGAATCAAGGTAAGAGGCTGAGTGAACTTTTTTATATTAATAAAGTTGATAAAAATGAATATGAACTATCCATTACTTCATTAAGCTCATTCGATAAAGCTAAAATCTTATATAATCATATATGGTTTGGTAAGCTTGATGAAAGTTATATTAATGAAATATATAAAGAAAAAAGGTATTTGGAAATAATAAAACATAATAATTTCAATCCTAGAATTATATCATTTATTACAGATTCTCATCGTCTTTTAAGTGTTCCTCCAGAAAACTATTGGGATCATATTGAGAATATATTATCTAACCCTAAGGATATATGGAGGCATGTATTTGATGTACAAATTGATGAGTTGTCAAGGAGTATTACGATAGCGATATCTCTGCACGGTAAAGCAATATCTGAAGATACTTTAAAAACCCTTTACTATAGGCTAAATTCAAGGAAGGGTATTGTTAATGCTGACAAAAGCTATGATGCAGTTGTTAGGTTGTTGGTTGGGGCACTGCTGAATAGACTGATTATTTCTTCAGATAAGGTTCTATACAACTTATTTAACCCATCAATAGCTGATTTTGTAATAACTAATTATTTAGATGATTTTAACTATATTGATGAGCTTCTTTTTTGTTTGAGAACTCCGCAATCAATAAAAAACTTACAGAGCCTTGTAGGGTCTAAAGTTATTAGTAAGAAATTTTATTATAAAATATTAGAATCTCAGATTATGAGGTTTTCACTAGAAAGTGATGAAGTGAGAATTGATCCGTATCAGTTAATAATTTTAGCATCATTTGATAATGTATCATCTTTGTCTGATAGAACGGTTAATTATATTTTTCGTTTAGCTGATTACTGCTTAGATAAAGAATATTTTTGCTTAGGAAGTGATTATTTTGAGTTTTTTAACTTGGTATTTAAATCGGATCTCATAAATTGTGATGACCCTAGACTATTACTGCAGTTGGAATGGTGGATTACAAGTCATAAGAGTTCATTCGATGAATTTATTTCATTATCAAAGATTATTTCTTTAGTCGAGAATTTTACTTATATGTTTACCTCTGAATTTAAAAAACAATATATTGAATTTTTTTCAAAAAATATAACTAATGATATTATTGAAGAAGGTATCCAATTGAATATATATGGATGTGACGATTTTAATGATATTGATATTGATATTGAGATATTAAGTTATATTGAAAACAAAGTTTTAGATTTAGATATATTTTTTGAAAAAACCGAGCTTGAGGAAATAAGTTATTGTTGTGACATCGATGCAGTTATTCAGTCCAATATAGGTTCAATTGAAAGTGAAGAGTTAGAACATGAAGTCAATCGTGATATGAGTAATCATATAACTTATCACTCTGATGATATTCATGATCTTTTTGATAGAGGTTAATATTGAACTACAAACTAATAAATTTGATTGAATAGTTTGAGAGGAAAGTTTCCCTCACACTGCTTAGTACATCAAGAGGCTATTATCTTGAGTCTATTAATTACACCAGTCCTCATGTTTACCTGGCCAATTCGACTTATCCCTTGTTGATTAGCACGTCTGATAGCTTGGTTCCATCAATATAGACACTAGCCAGAAGTTGCTGATATTTTTCCCGTCCAAGATCATCTAATATGACTTTTTGCGCAGGCTAAATAAATGCGTACAAAGTTTCTAGCTTTTATAGCCGCTTTTTTCTCACTTTCACATATATACAAACTACTGCCACACCTCGTACCTGGATCCGTTATTTTTCACTTCTATCGGATAAATATGCTCTGAATTTATCACCATCATGAATATTTCCTAAGGAGGTTACTTTAACTTTACTAAGTAAAGGAGAGGGATTACCAGCTTCGAAAACTACACTAGCATTCAAAGTAAATACTAGAAAAGAAAAAAGTAATAAAACCCTGATCATGATGCTCCTTTTTAATGAGATATTATGAGGTATTCATTTTGATACTGTAATCAGTTTAAGACATTCCTAAGATCAACCTGATTTTGCTCGCCTATTCAAACACAGATACAGCAAGGGCTAGAGGGTAGGTCATTGCATCAGCCTAAGAGAAGTATGCAATCGCTGTATGTTTTTTGTTCTCACTGGTTGAGTTAAATAGGTCGGGGTGTCAGTTGAGTGACCTTTTTTGATACCCAAATGAGTGAAATAGGGGCAGTTTTAGTCTAAAAAAGAGTGATTCGGCACCATTTTACCTAAAAGCGGCAAGATTTTGCCGCTTTTTTCCCATAGAAAACGCTAGGATATTTATAAGCTCGAAGTTGTTGTATTTAAATGAGCCGTCTAAATTGACCTTGCATTCCTTACCCGCCTCGAGCGGGTTTTTTTATGCCTATATAAAAGGACAAGTCATGAGCGCCAGAAAGATTAAATCAGCACTTACTAAAAAAAACATACCCGTTGAAAGGGTTGAGTATGTAAGAGGTTGTCCAACGCCTAGTGGTTATGCCAATGGGTGGGATATCGATATTTCAGAAGAGACGGTAGAACAGATATACATGAAAGATGAAGTAGCCTCCCCTGAACAAAATAACGAGTTTGACACGCTGTCCGATGTTCTTGATTGGGTTGAATCATTACCAGCATTATAGCTATTTCTAATTTCAATCACTAACCAGTGAATAATTATATGAATATTTCTAGAACGTTGATGATGTTTGGCTTTGCTGCAAGCGTTGCTGGCGGTGGTGCATTAATAGCTGAGTATGAAGGCCAAGTGTTTAGTAGTTATTTAGATCCAATCGGGGTTTTAACTAGCTGTTATGGTCATACAGGAACAGATTTAAAGCACGGTCAAACATTTACAGAGAAAGAGTGCTTAGAACAGTTAGCAACTGACTTAAGCCAACACAATTATAAATTGATGAAATTAACTCACCCCGTGACGCTTACCGATAGCGAACACGGTGCTTACTTGAGTTTTATCTATAACGTAGGCCATCAAGCGTTTGCAGATTCCACATTGCGAAAGAAATTATTAGCAGGTGATAGGGTGGGCGCATGTCATGAGCTGCTTCGTTGGATATATGCGGGTGGCAAAAAGTTAAAAGGTTTAATCAAAAGACGTCAATCGGAGAGACAGCTTTGCTTAAGGGGGCTTGATGCCTAATCCATTTAATAAAACCTTTGTTATTTTGATATTTGCCTTGGCTGGTTCGGTGGCGTTCGGACTCATGCTGCAACTGAAGTTAGATGTTGCACAGACAAATATTGAATCGTTAGAAATTCAAAAGACTTCATTGCTTATCGATTTGAATGCATTATCCGATGTTGTCGCAACACAAGAAGCTGAGCGGCATAAGTTGATGCTTGAATTAGATTTATCTGCGGCACTCAATAAACAGAATGCGATAGAGAAAGAACGAATTAACAAACGGTTAGTAGTAGCTAAATCTAAATTAACTCAACTGGTAAAGTCTAATGAAACATTGCAGAGATGGGGTGATACTGCTGTGCCTAATGATGTTGCTCAGCTGCTCCAGCGTGCCGCCAATTGTTCGCACGATAACGGTCAGCAAGACCGAGTATGTGTTCCCCCCTGACAACATGATTGTTGATTGCTTAGTTCCTAATTATTCAGTCAAAAGTAATGCTGAGTTAGCTGAATACACATTGATATTAATCGCCAAATTTCAAGGATGTAATGCTGATTGGCAACGTTTAACCCATTGGGTAGAGAGTAAGCGATGAGTGAGCCAACTATTCAAAAAGCTATAAGCACCGCTGCATATAGTGCATCAGTATCGACAGCAGCAGGTAGTGTGTTAACAACCAATGATTGGATATTAGCTGCAAGTATCGGATTGGCTGTGCTGACATTTGCTATCAATTGGATGTATCGAGTTAGACAGGATAAGCGTGATGATGAGCGGGCTGAGCGTGATAAAGAGCAACATGATTTAGCAGTACAGTTACTCGAGCAACAGCTTAAAAATGGATGAGGTTGATTATGCCACCGAGAATGCGTAAGCCTTGTGCTGCTGCGGGATGTGGTGCATTAACCACAACACGTCATTGTGATAAGCATAAAAGTTTAGGATGGGAAACTCACCACGCTGGCCGGAGTAAAGAACAGCGTGGTTATGGTAAGGATTGGCAGCGATTAAGACTATTAATACTTAATCGTGATAAGTACTTATGCCAGTGTTGCAGGCGAGAAGGTATCGCGACTCATGCTACCGATGTTGATCACGTTATTGCCAAAGCTCATGGCGGAACAGACATTGAGAGCAATTTAGAAGCACTTTGCAAGCCGTGTCATAGATCAAAAACCGCACATGAAAGGCTAAAGTCACCTGGTTAACGTCAGTCAAAGTCATACATTAATGATTAATGTGTCCGTTTAACGATGATCAAAGTAAAAGTTTAAGCGCAATTATTTAGATAAATTCGCACCGTCTGAGGTGTTCTTAATGCTGTCGTAATGAGTTAAAAGAACATCAACATGATAGTGGTTGAATGATTAATTATCTCAGCTTATCTCTGCGTTTGTTCGTGATTTGATGACATATGAATAGACGGGGGGGAGGGGTTAATCTCTACAGCCTTTCGCTACAGCACCGTCTGCTTAAGTCAATTTTTATTCGTGAATAATAAGAACTTTTACCGGATCATTTAATTAACTTTAATTTAACAATTTACTAACTTTTATTTGGGTTGATTATGTCTGGAGTTCGAGCCTCGGGTGGTGGATCCAAAAATAAAAATGCTAAGGAATCGATAACGCCAGCTAATGAAAAATTAACCAAAATAGAGCCGCATTCGTCATTGCGAGATGAATATGCAATTGATATTTGGAACACTCAATCTGAAATTTTGATCCAGCGTGGAGTCATGACATTAGCCGATGCTGCTATTTTACTTGTGTATTGCAATTCGTTTTCTTTGTATTTGGAATCTGAATTATTAATTACAAAAGATGGGATAACGGTTGTATCACCAATGGGTGGTGAGAAAAAGCATCCGGCTGTTAATGTTAGGCAAGATGCACTTGCAGCTATGTTGCGTACAGGTTCTTTATTGGGGCTTGACCCACTTAGTCGCACCAAGCTTTTAGGCGGTGGTGGAGGCAATGGTTCAGGGGATAATGAATTTAGCGAGTTTACATAATGGCTGTGAGATATCCGAATGTTAACGCCGCGCACAAATATGCGCGTGATGTGGTTAGCGGTCGGATAAATACGTGCTTATATGTTCGCCAAGCCTGCCAGCGTCACTTAGATGATTTAAAAAAATCTAAGGATGATAAGTCCTGGGCTTATCGATTTGATAAAGCGAGTGCTGAGCGGGTATGTCGCTTTATTCAAAAGTTAGTTCACACCAAAGGAAAATGGGCTAAGAAGCCGGTTAAAGATCGACAAATAACATTAGAGTCTTGGCAGCTTTTTATTCACACGGTTATTTATGGTTGGATGAGACGCCGTGATAAGACGCGCCGCTTTCGCTATGTCTATATTGAAGTGCCACGAAAAAATGGTAAATCGATTATAGCCGCTGGCAATGGGCATTATTTATTTTGTGCCGATGGCGAATATGGTGCGGAAATTTATTGCGGAGCAACAACAGAAAGGCAGGCATGGGAGGTATTCAAACCTGCGCGTCAAATGGCTAAAGCTCTCCCTCAATTAGTGTCTTCATTTGGCATAGACGTGATGGCGAAAAAGTTAGAGCGTGGTGATGGAAGTATTTTTGAACCGATCATAGGTGATCCTCCAGATGGTAGTTCACCTCACGGGGCTATCATTGATGAATATCATGAACATGATGGTCCTGAGATGTTCGATACCATGGCGACAGGAGTTGGTGCGCGGGAACAACCGTTAATATTTGTTATAACAACAGCAGGCTCTAATATCGCGGGACCCTGTAAAGACATGCACGATGATTTGGTCAAAGTCTTATCAAGCGCAATTGAAGATGATGAGTTATTCGGCATTATTTATACCATTGATGATGGGGACGACTGGACTGATCCTAAAGTGCTTGAAAAAGCTAATCCGAATCTTGGCGTGTCTGTTAATCGGGATTATCTAGAAAGCCAACAAAAAAGAGCTATTCGCAATCCAAGGTATACTAATGTTTTTAAAACAAAACACTTAGATGTATGGGTCAATGCTTCCAGTGCTTTTTATAATCTTGAAGACTGGAAAAATGCAGAAGACCTAACTTTGCGGCTTGATGATTTTATCGGTTGTGATTGTTGGATTTCATTAGATTTAGCAACGAAGCTCGATGTTTGTTCAGTGGTGATTATCTTTGCTCGGCGTGAGGAGGATGGGCAACTGCATTATTACGTATTTAGTCGCCATTTTTTACCCGAAGATACTATCCACGACCCCGATCAAAAAAATGTGAAACTGTATCAGCAGTGGCTGAATACTCATTGGGATAATTGCGATGGTGCCGCACTCAAACAAACCGATGGTGCCGAGATAGATTTTAATGAAATTCAAGATGAAATATTAGGGCTTACAGCGGTTCATAATATGAAAGAAATCCCTTACGACCCTTGGAATTCGGCTCAATTAGCACAGGAACTGGCAGCCGAAGGGTTAGATGTGATTAAAATCCCACAGGTTACTAAGCATTTATCACCTGCAATGAAAGAGATGGAAGCAGCGCTTAGAGCTGGGCGTTTCCATCATGATGGTAATCCAGTATTAACCTGGATGATCTCGAATGTCGTTTCAAAAGAAGATGCCAATGAAAATGTATTTCCAAGAAAAGACAAACCCCATCAAAAAATTGATGGGGCGGTAGCATCAATCATGGGCATAGGGCGAGCCATGCTGAATGAAGGAGAAGGACGAAGTGCTTATGAAGATGAAGATTACGGAGTGTGATTTATGTCCTTGCTGATTGATATTGTAGGGTTGATTGGTCTTAGCTTGCTAAGCTACGGCAGCTGGCTAGCGTGGCCGCCAGCAGGGTTTATTGTCTGTGGTATGTTGCTTGTTTTATATGCGATTAAAGCTAATGCTCAACCAAAAAACAAAAGGTAAACCATGGGTATTTTTTCAGCATTAAAGGGGGCGACATTAGATAATCCAGATGATAGTGGTTTTTTTAACTTTTTTGGTGGAGGAACGCCAACGACTACTGGTATTAAGGTTACTCCAGATACTGCATTAACCTGTAGTGCAGTGCTTTCTTGCATTAGGGTGATCACCGAAGATCTCGCAAAAATGCCCATTGTTCTTTATAAAAGAGCGGGGGATAGTAGAGAAAGAGCTGTGAACCATCCAATCTATAAGTTACTTAAACGACGGCCTAATCATTATCAAACCCCTTTTGAATTTAAAGAGTTGATGCAATCTCATGTGTTGTTAAGGGGGAATGCTTATGCTGTGATCATACGAGATAATGCTGGTATACCCATATCGTTGTTACCACAAGATCCTGATGTTGTACAAATGCTCGAAACAGACGGTGGTGAGTTTTTTTATGATCTTGGTAATGGAAAGGGCATAGCGCCTAGTGAAGATATACTGCATCTGAGAGGACTTAGTAAAGACGGAAAGTTAGGGCTTTCTTTGGTTAAGTTGATGGCCGAAAGTATAGGCTTAAGTATTGCGACAGAAAAACATGGTGCTACTTTTTTCGGTAATGGGGCACATCCTGGTGTCACATTAAAGCACCCTGGTAAATTAAGTAAAGAAGCAAAGGCTAACATCCGTAAAGATTGGGAAGACATCCATCGTGGTGTCGATCAGGCTAACAGAGTTGCAGTCCTTGCGGAGGGAATGGAGGTATACCAACTTGGTTTATCTAATGAAGATAGCCAGTTTTTAGAAACAAGAACATTTCAACGTTATGAGATAAGTGGTTTTTTACGTGTTGCTCCACATCTCATTGGCGCTTTAGATAACGCGACATTTTCTAATATTGAGCATCAACAGCAGTTTCATGCCAGTAATGCACTGCATCCATGGTGTGTTCGGTGGGAAGAGAAATTAAATAACTCGCTGTTATTTGAAGATGAACAGGATATTTATTACTTTGAATATCTCATTGACTCGTTAGTGCGTGCAGATTTTAAAACCCGAATGGAAGGTTATAGTGTCGCAATAGCAAGCAAAATAATGAGTCCGAACGAGGCCCGCCGCAAAGAAAATATGTCCCCTTATGAAGGCGGTGATAAGTACGAAAACCCTAATATAACCGTAACTAAGGATAAGTAATGAAAATATCATTACTCGCGACGCATTTATTTAATGAGCCAGTCATGCTTTCTGAAGGAAAGTTTGACACTCTAATGAATGTATATTTAAGCCGTTCAGGTGTTGAAATCGATATGAGTGGCGTTGTAAATAAAGGTGAATCCGCAACTTTTATTACGCCCAGAGGCTCAGCAATTATTCCTGTGAGTGGAACTTTAACCCATAGACCGACAGGTTTAAATGCCATGTCGGGTGCATGTTCTTACTCTGGTATTGATGCCAAGTTGGATGAGGCTTTAGCCAATCCTAATGTATCAACCATTATTTTAGATATTAACAGTCACGGGGGGATGGTTGCTGGTGCTTTTGATCAGGCTGAACGCATTTATGCGGCAAGAAAAGAAAAACAGATAATAGCCATTGTTAATGAAGCCGCTTACTCAGCGGCTTTTTTAATGGCGAGTGCAGCTCACAAAATTATTGTGCCGAGAACCGGTGGCGTTGGCTCAATCGGTGTGATTGCTCAGCATGTTGATCGCAGTGAAGCAAATGCAAAAGCGGGTATTAAAGTGACCCCTGTTTTTGCCGGTGAAAAAAAGACTGACTTAAGCCCCAACCAACCGTTATCAGATGAAGCTCATGAACGACTTCAGTCAAGTGTTAATGAAAGCTATGAGTTGTTTGTTGATACTGTAGCCCGTTTTCGAGGCATGGAGACTCAGTTAATAAA
Source organism: Shewanella surugensis (assembly GCF_023284005.1). Taxonomy (GTDB): domain Bacteria; phylum Pseudomonadota; class Gammaproteobacteria; order Enterobacterales; family Shewanellaceae; genus Shewanella; species Shewanella surugensis. The sequence continues at coordinate 7,455 of NZ_JAKIKS010000103.1, read as the reverse complement.
AGATACTCAAGCTGGGCTCTATGTCGGTGCTAAAGCTGTTGAAATTGGGCTCGCTGATGAAGTCAATTCGGCTAAAGCGGCTCTAGCGGCACTGTTACCTAGGTCTGTTCAATCAAATAAACGTATTGGCCGTCGAGCCAAAGCTATCACTCTTAACCACTAGGAAATTAATTGAAATGAAATTAGCAGAATTAAAACGTGCTCGAGCCGATAAGTTAGCGCAAATTCAAGTGCTGGCAAATCAAGAAGCTGAACTATCAGCAGAGGAAGAGTTATCTGCTGAACAAATAGCAGAATTTGAGCAATTAGAAGCCAGTATTGACGGTCTTGATAAAAAAATTGTGCGTCAAGAGCGGGCACAGCAAGCTTCAGCGGCGGGAGCAGCACCAGTCTATGCTGGTGTATATGCCCATGTAGCACCCAAAAAAGAACTTGAACCCGGTGAAAAGTTTGCCATGTATGCTATGTGCGTTGCAGGTGGTGGTGGGGATATAAAGCGCTCCGCTCAAATTGCCGAAAATCAATTTAATAATGCAGAAATGGCCGCCGCAATTGATACACAAACACCTGATAGTGCTGGCGTGTTGGTACATGAAGATTATTCAGCGGATATGATAGAGCTACTTAAACCGCGGACAGTTATTCGGCGCTTAGGAGCACGCTCAATTCCTATGCCTGCGGGCAATCTAACTATGGGGCGTAAAACAGGCCGTGGTTCAGCGACCTATGGTGTTGAAGGCAGCGACATCAAAACGACGAAACCAACATTTGGCGAAATGAAGTTTAGTGCTAAAAAACTCACAGGATTAACGCCCATCTCTAATGATTTAATTCGCCAGGCGAGTCGAGGGTCGACGCAATTAGTAAGAGACGATCTTATCGATACAGTGGTACTCGCTGAAGATACGGCTTTTTTACGTTCAGATGGTGGTGGAGATTCGCCAACTGGATTGCGCCATCAAACCAATGCATTAAATATTATTCCAGCAACAGCGGGAGACGTTGCCGTTATTAATCCAAACTTACAGGCCGTCGATCTGTTTTTAAGCAGCTTAATCAAAAAACAACGATTAGCTGATGTCCCCATGCTTAAGAACGCTTGGATTATGTCACCGTCTGTATTTACTTACCTTGAAGCATTACGTGATGGCAATGGTAATAAGGCTTATCCAGAGATGGCGAACGGCAGACTAAAAGGTTATCCCGTCGATTTTACTAATCAACTCCCTGAAAATTTAGGCAGCGGGGGCAATGAGTCAGAAATTTATTTCAATGATTTTAGCCAAACCTTCATAGCCGACACTATGCAATATCGTATAGCGGTCTCAACAGAGGCCACTTATATGGATAATGACGAACTAGTCAGCGCCTTTTCTCGTGATCAAACGGTCATTCGTATTATCGCTGAACATGACTTCGGCTTGCGACATGATAGAGCCTGCTCGATTGCGACTAATGTGAAATGGGGCATTCAATAAGATATTAATTTTCATGTTTATTTTTAAAGGCGGAAATGATGGCAGATGAAAAAAACGTAGGCTCTATGGCGGTTAAATTTACTAAACCGTGGAAGCATTACTATTCGGGTGATATTGCGGTATTTGATAGCGATACAGCACAAGAGTTAGTCAAAGCTGAGATAGCTAAAAAAGATAAGTATGTTGCGCCTAAGGCAGGTTAATTATGCTCACCATGGAAGAAGTAAAACACCAAGTGAAGTTGGAAGATGAAACACTAAGTGAAGCCGAGGAAGCTTATTTACAAAGCATTAACTTGGCTTCTTCACAAGCGGTTTCAGCAGACATTGGACGTAAGCTTTATGCAAGTTCAGAAGATCTAGATGCTGATGAAAATGCGCCTGATAATGCGATGGTGATCAATGAGTCAACAAAACTTGCTATCAAGTTGTTAATTGGTCATTTCTATATCAATCGAGAAGCTACCACGTCAGAACGTGTGAATAAAATCCCATTGGGTATTCAGTATTTACTCGATCCTTATCGCTTGGTGCCAATATGATGCAGGCCGGAAAACTCAATAAACGCATCACGCTGGAGCGTAAAACCACGACGCAAAATCAATACGGTGAAGAATTAGATACGTGGGAACGGTTGGCGAATACCTGGGCTGAAATAGTCAGTGAAACGTGTGATCGGGTTGAAATTGGAGGTGCGCTGCAGCAACGCTATCAAATTGAATTAATGATGCGTTACCGTGCCAACTTTTCGATAAATGATGCGGTTGTATACGCAGGGCGACGCTATGACGTGACAGAGCTTTCTTCCAATCTAACGGATCGTTCTTGCAGACTTTTAGGGGAATGTTATGAAAATTGAAGGTCTTAAAGAGATGGAGGATGCACTCGTGGCACTTGGGCAAAAAGCGGGTGGTCGTGCTTTGCGTCGTGCGTTAAATCACTCAACATCACCGGTTAAAACAGCGGCGCGGCGTAACGTCAATAGCGAGCGAGTTAGGCGATCAATTAAATCAAAAGTGGTTTTGGGTAAAGGGGCGACGCGTTCTGTTGCATCGGTGTTGGTTGGTGTACTGGGCAGGGATGCTTATATCGGTAACTTTATTGAAAAAGGCACCAAGCCTCATGATATACCTGGCATTAAAAAAACGCTTAAAGGGAGAAAGAACAGTAAAAAAGTAGGCTATGGAAATAAGGTCTATAGCCGTGTCCATCATCCTGGTACTCAAGCTAAGCCTTTCATGCAGTCAGCGTGGAATAACAACTATCGTAAATCTTTAAATAAGTTATCGATAAGGTTGCGTGAGCGTATTGTGATAGAAGCGCTTAAGGAGAGTAAAAGGTAATGGCGATAGCGACATTAGAAGCCGCTTTAATCTATTTAATCAATGAGCGGGTGCCGTCAATAGTGGGTTGTATTACCCCTATTTTTCGAAATGAAAATGCGTCGTTACCTGCGCTAACGTATGAAACCTCTTTATCTAGTGAAGATGTAGATTTAGATTGTATGCCGTCGGGGATCATTCGTACGACTATTGATGTTGATATTTGGGCCAAGACTTATGCCGAAGTGAAAGCGATCCAAAAGTCGTTATTTAATTTAAATGGTTATCACGGCCAAGTAGATGAAATCAACATCGGCTTTATTCAAGTGAGTGCGTCAGGTGATGATTTAGACAGTGAACCTGATATTCAAACCAGCTCATTAAAATTTCAAGTCACAACAATTTAAAGGAGTTACATATGCCTATTCTAGGGGCTGGCACTCAGTTTCAAATGTCAGATATGACTGAGTCAGCTAGTTATACGCGTGTGCCTGGCGTTAACGCGATCGGTTCAGCCGGTGATGAAGTACCCGCGATTGATATTACAGAGATATCCGATACCTCAATGCAATATATGGCAGGAATTGGTGAGGGGGAGGAGAAAGAAATCACCGTTAGATATGAAGCAAAGGATCCAGTTCAAAAACGTTTTCGTGATACCGCAAAAGCGAATGAACGATGTGATTTTATGATTGCTTATATTGACGGAACTACTGCTCAATTTAATTTGTTATTACTGGGTTTTAAGATGAATGAGCCCGAAAAAGATAACGCTGTGACCTTTACTGTTAAAGCTAAACAAAACGGTAAAACCATATGGACGGAGCCAAGCTAATGACACTATTAAGCCGTGAAAGTATTTTAAAAAAAGCTGATTTATCCTATGAAAATGTTGATGTGCCAGAGTGGGGAGGCACAGTTCGTGTACAAGAACTCAGTGGTAAACAGCGTGAAGAATACGAGCTAAGCATGCTTGTTGATGGGGAGTATCAATCTACTGACTTTAAAATTAAATTACTTTCTAGAAGTCTTGTTGATGAAGGTGGAGATTTACTATTTAACAGTGATGATATAGAAAAGTTAAGTGGTAAGTCGAGTATTGTTGTCAATCGCTTGTTTGACGTTGCTAACAAGTTGTCACACATTTCAGTTGAGACATTAGAGGAGGCTGAAAAAAACTCATAACGCGGCCTCTGCAACGTTTTTTAATGCGTTTATCACTTGACTTAGGCTGCACCAAAAATGAGTTGTTAAATCGATTATCGAGCAGTGAAATCACGGAATATTTCGCTTATTACAAATTACAACAAACCGAATGCCCCCTATCGAAATCTCAACCTATACCTGAATCTCCAACCATTTCTATTCAAGATGAAATAGCGGCTATGCGCGAGGAACTTAATTAATGTCACAACAAGTGTTCGCGAATTTAGTCGCAAAAATGGATCTAGAGTCCGCTAAATTTCAAAAGGAATTAAAAGGAGCCGCCAAACAAACGACCAAGTTTAAGAAGGATGCTAAAGCGGCTAATGATGCTACGACGCGCTTATCGCAAGGGTTGAGAAGGGCGGCGAATAGTGCCGCGTTTGTGACAGGACCTATGGGCGGTGTCTCTAGCCGGCTTAATATCATGGCTAGCGGCTTAACCAGTATTGGACCTGCTGGCTTGGTGGCAACGGCGGCTATAACAGCGCTTACTGTTGCGGTGGCTCAGTCTGTCAAAGTGTTTAGTGAATATGAGCAAGGTCAGCTTAGGACTGAGGCCATTGTTAAATCAACAGGAGCCAGTGCAGGTCGAACAGCGGCGCAAATTGAAGCCTTGGCTTCTAATGTGGCGTTATCCACTCTAGCAAGTGTATCGGGCGCGAGACAAGCGGCTAACGTGCTACAAACATTTAAAGCTGTGCAAGGAAGTGTATTTGATGACTCGTTAAGAATGTCACAAGACATGGCAGCAGTTCTTGGTGGCGATATGACTAGCAACGCCAAGATGCTGGGTAAAGCATTAGAAGATCCTATTAAGGGGATCAATGCAATGACCCGCGCGGGGGTCAGCTTCACAGATGCTGAAAAACAGAAAATTGAAGTCATGGTTCAAGGAGGGAAAACCGCTGAGGCTCAACGATTGATTTTAGCAGCATTGCAAGCGCAATTAGGTGGAGCTGGTAGCGCTGAGGCGGGCGGTGTAGCAGGCGCGGCGGATACATTAGGCCAGCGCTGGGATGAGATGATGCTTTCCATTGCTAATACTGCCAAAACGGGTGACGGAGCCACATGGTTTTTTAATACCTTAGCGGCGGGTATGAAGTCGATTTCTGATCAAATAGATCCAGCTCCCATGCTGAAAATGAATCAGTTACTCGCAGATAAACTCAAACTTGAGCGGCAATTAGCAAACTCGGCAGGCAACGGCAGACGTGCAGCGCAGCTTAAAAATGAGCTGGAAGCTACCATTGCACAAATGAATAAGATAGAAGAGGCAAGAGTTCAGGAGACTAAAAAAGAAAATGATGCCTTAGCCGCCGCTGAAAAATATCGAGTCGAAAGAGAACGTCAACGCCAAGCCGATACACTGGCTAAAAAGCAAGAAGCAGGGGCTCAGTCTTTTGAAGCGCTATCACGTCAAATGGCATCAGAGCAACAACGAATCGAGTTAGATTATCAATCGCGTAACGAGATTGTTCGCAATATGGTGCTGTCAAAAGTTGCCATTGAACAATCTGGTTTTGAATCTATCCATGCACTGAAGCAACACTACTTGCAATTAAGCCAGACGCAAGCGGATCAAGAGCTAGAGCAGATCAAACTTAAAGCAGCAAAAGAATCGGCGGTAAAAGCAGAAGCGAGAGAAAAAGAGCGTCAAGATCAGGCAGAGCAGCAAGCATTATTAGCTGAGCAAAATAGAGGGTATTGGGAACGGTATCTTGCTTCATTAGAAGAAGTGACGGTCAACATGAATGATTTGACTGCATCGAGTTTAGAGCATCTTTCTAGAAGTGTTGGTCAAACTTTTGAAAAGATGATCTTTGATTCTCAATCCCTTGGCGATTCTGTTCAAAATATGATGGAAGGCATGTCGCGAACCGTTGTACGTATGTTGGGTGATATGGCGGCGCAGTGGTTAGTGTATCAAGCGGTTCAAATGTTGGTTGGTAAATCAACGGCCACGGCAGGCGCGACGGCGTTAGCCAGTAATGCGGCTGCAGCGTCCTTACAGGCAGGTTTAAATGCCTTTGCATCAACGGCAGCAATCCCTATTGTTGGACCCGCCGCCGCGCCAGCCGCCATGGCCGCTGCAATAGGAGTAACAGCGCCAATTGCGGCATCAATATCGACATTAGCGGCATCAAGTGTCGTTGGCATGGCTCACAGTGGTATGGACGCCATCCCTAACGAGGGCACATGGCTACTCGACAAAGGCGAGCGGGTCTACACCAATGATTCTGCACAAAAGTTAGATCAGATGTATGGCGCTGTGATGACAATGCAGCAAGGTGCAATCCCAAATATGTCACAGAAAGCGACTACACCGAACGTCACCATCAACCTTATCGAAAACGCTCAGCTAGCAGGTCAAGTGCAGCAAGAAACGGCGCAAAATGGCGAGCAAAGTATTGATATTTTTGTAGCAAACATTCGTAGTGGTGGCGATGCAGCTTTGGTTTTAGAGCAGACTTACAACTTCCAGCGCGTAGGTTATTAAGTACTAAATAGGAGATAGGTTAATGTTAATCGATTGGCCTGTGAAAACCTTTGGTCTTCCTCAGTTAAATTCTTATACATTAAAACGCCAACCCAATATTTTACGCACTCCAATGGCTTCAGGTCACGCTAGACAACGACGTATAAATAATAGTGTACCGACCAAAATGACTGCGCAATGGTTACTTAACCTCGACAAGCGTAATGACTTTATTGGCTTCATTGATTATGCGCTGAGTGGTGGGAATACCTGGTTTAATTTACCGATCAAAGTCGGTGATCAACTTATTGATCATGAATGCCGATTTACTACTCATCCCGCTGATGATGAAACGCCAACGTTAAACCATATTATTTTTAAAAGTGTTATTGAGATACGTAAAGCTTATCGCAGTCCAGATGAGGCCATTGTGACTTCAATACTGTCACCGATGACAATTGATGATTTTGTCGCTGGTGCATCTATGTCACTTTATTATAAAGAGAATTGAAAGAATGAGTAATAATTTTGTTCAACTAATGACTGACTTTCAAAAAAATATCCAAGCACTAAATGACATATTAATGGGTGATGAATTTGATTCCGTTAGCATTGATGGCGTTTTAAAACCATCAATTAGTAAAGATGTAAAAGATAAAATGGACAGCTTTAATGCATTGGTGCAGGGACGAAGGCCTTTTGCAACATTATCTGAATTGAATGCATCCGGCGTTCCTTCTGCTGAAGGATTAGCAGAGGTCTGGGCCGATACTATCGAAAACAATGGGGTCTATGGTTGGAATGGGTCTAACTGGCAAAAATCGACTAATGATCCCGTTTCTAAAATTAAAAGCTTAGGAAGGTTAGAGCGTAATTCAGGTGCTGGCTACCCTTTAAAAAAAATGGTGCGTAATGGTATTGAATCAGCTGCACATGATTTAATGAATGAATTTGTGTTAGATGTAAAGGTAATT
>NZ_JAKIKS010000102.1 GCF_023284005.1 Shewanella surugensis | reverse complement strand
CAGTTCCGTAGAGTGGCTACGCGCTATGAGAGAAAGGCTAAGTACTATTTAGGGACGCTTCAATTAGCTGCTTCTATGATTTGGTTAGCGTAATTGTCAACGCCCCCTAAGCTAAAAAAAGATTTAATGACCAAAATTTCAGAAAAAGAAAACAAAATAAAGCGTCTTGAAAAAGAACTTTCAAGTCTGCATTAAATGCGACCCACTGATAGGCCCCCCTATTGGCTGGACTTAACGGTGCTCCCAAATAAAACTTATGCCGTATTGATAAACAAGAATATGAGACCCAGCTTAAGTATATTGCTTCAAAATCATTTGCACTGTCATTTGGGCAATATCATCTAATTGCTTCTCATCTGGCATAGGGGCATTTTGGATCAGTTGCGGCCAAAAACAAAACCCTTTAATAACCGCTACAAACTGCATAGAAACCCTCTCTGGATGATCGGTTTTTATCGCACCTTGTAGCGCTGCTTGTTCAAACCAATGTACCAGTGGCGAACCTTTCTCTTCAAATTCACTCATCGCATTTTGCACTAATTGAGGGGAATGTATCGATTCAGCGAAAATCACTTTCGCCATCGCAATAAACTCATCCATCGTCAGCAAATTAATTTCATGTTCAACTAAATTTTTTAATTGAATTTCAAGCGAAATATCTTTAGAGAAAGGGATCGGTTCATAGGTGAAAAAGAGCGTAAGCATACGTGCAGTGATCGCATTGAATAAGGTTTCTTTACTCGGAAAATGATTATACACAGTGCGTTTAGACACCGCTGCACTCAAGGTAATATCATCCATACTCGTCGCATTAAACCCCTTGCTTTGAAATGCATTCATCGCAGCATCCAATATCGAGGCCCGTTTGATATCTGAGCGAGTTAACTTTTTATCTTTTAATTTCATAGTATTAATTTTTAAAAAAGCAAACAATAGTCTTACTTTACACTCATTAGTTTACTTTTTCAAAAAACAAGCGTAAATTACACTCTTCAGTTTACTTTTATAGAAACTTAAAGCCCTTGAAATTTATTATTAGCATTTCACTCTTTTTAGTCATTGGAGGCGCAGTACTGCTTATGTCACATTCAATAAAGTCTCAAGTTGTTAGCACCACTCTTCATCATCAAGCCTCGGGACCACAACCCACAAAGACAATGGCTCACCATAATCTTAAAGGTGGCTTTATGAATACTGCCGAAGGCTTCGATAGCAGCACAGCCATGTTACCTTTACTGCTACGTTACGCCATCGAAAAAAGAATCGACGCCTCTCCCGTCACCAGCATACCTGTCATGAGCGTAACGAAGGCACAACTCAATAATCTCACATCTGATACCCTTATTCGCTTAGGGCACTCTAGTCTGTTTATGCAAATCAATGGACAAAAGTGGCTTATTGATCCGGTGTTCAGTGACAGGGCCTCTCCCTTTAATTTTATCGGACCAAAACGTTTTCATCAGCCTCCAATCACATTAGCGGATTTACCCGATATTGATGGGGTGATGATATCTCATGATCATTACGATCATCTCGATGAAGCCAGTATTAAATTCTTAGCACAAAAAACCAAACATTTTGTGGTGCCCTTAGGGGTGGAAGTCCATTTAAAGAAATGGCATGTTCCCTCCCAAGCCATTCATACACTTGATTGGTGGCAATCTGTTAATCTTGATGGCATCACCTTAACCGCCACGCCAACACAACATTTCTCCGGTCGAGGACTGTTTGATAAAAACGACACCCTTTGGGCTTCTTATGTCATAAAATCTCCAGAATCAACGCTATTTTTCAGTGGCGACTCGGGGTATTTTGATGGCTTTAAAGCCATTGGTGAACGCTATGGGCCTTTTGATGTGACGATGATTGAAACCGGCGCCTATGATAAAGATTGGGCCAATATTCACATGACTCCAGAGCAAAGTTTACAAGCTCATATTGATTTAAAAGGCAATAAAATGATGCCTATTCATAATGGCACCTTTGATCTTGCTTTCCATGCTTGGTATGAACCGCTCAACCGGATCAGTGACATTGCTAAACAAGCACAAGTGTCCGTTTTAACCCCTATGATGGGGCAAGCGATATCATTAAAAAATATTCCCGATACTCAAGCTTGGTGGAATAACATCTAACGCATTCAGGGCTAAACAAACTCAGCAAAACCTTTACAGCTTATATCATGTTTAATTTGAGTAATAGGATCGATAAAACACAAACGCTTGGCCATTAATTTTAATGGCCGAGTAAAATTGTCAGGCGCTTGATCTTGTAACGTCGGATAAAGCCCATCATTGAGTAAACTCATGCCTAAACTTTGCATATGCACCCGCAATTGATGGGTTTTACCTGTGATTGGTTTCAACAGAAACAATCCCACCCCCTCTTTAATAGCGATTAAACAGATCTCTGAATGAGTATTGGCTTCACCTTCAATTATTTTCATCAAAAAACTAGGAGCCCCCTTAACCATGCGATTTTTAATCGTCCAATATAAAGGTAAAACGAGCTCTCCAGCCTCGTGATCGGCTAATAATTTAGGCGTTAGAGACGCTAAAGCATGATACTGTTTCATTATCATGCCCATTTTAAACAATTGATGATAATCATGACGGCTATCTTTATTCAAAGACATCAACATCAAACCCGACGTTGCTCTGTCTAATCGATGTACAGCGACCAAGTCTGGATTATTAACCCTTTCTCTAAGTCGATTGACCAAACACTCATTAATAAATTGTCCACTGGGATTAACAGCAAGAAAAGCAGGTTTATAGGCCACTATAATATGTTGATCTTGATATACAATATCTTCTTTAAAGGGGATCAGACTTTCTTGGTTTACTTCACGATAATAATAGACACGCTCACGAGGAATGAACAGCGTATCCACATCAATAAGTTCTCCATTTCGCCAATGCACCTTTCCATCCATAATCCGTTGACGCCAAACTCCAGCAGGAATTTGATTAAAGTGACAGATTAAAAAATCCAACACTGTTTTTTTATCAATAACGGTCTCAGGAAGCACAATATGAGAGGCTTGTTTTGCACGAACGCCTGTAGACATGAAACTATACCCAAATAAAAAGTAACAAGAGCTGATTTTACTGCTCTAGCAAACTTCTCACAAGCGAGAAGATTAACGCATTTTTTTTACATCTAGACTGGCCAAACTGCTATTTTCTTGCTTATTGACATGAGATTGAATGAGCTTTAACACATAATCTAAAGTGCGGTGACAGTTCGGCTGGCAAACCAAGCGCAATTTTTCATTATTATAAAGAGGCAGCACTTCAAGCCAACGCTGGCTCACCCAAGTGGCATCGTCTAAATGGATTTGACTATACAGCTTAGATAACTCAGGATTGGCTTGAAAAAAATGCTCCAATGCCGCACTCAAAATCTCATATTGAGCTGTAATCGCTTCTTTCTGCCAATTATCATAACGACGGGTTATCGCTATCCATACTTTATCTTTACGTTGAACGGCCGACATGATTTTCACTTTCTGTCGCCCCTCTAATACCAACTCTAAGGCGCCATCTTTCTGTTGATCAAAGTCAATGACATCACACTGAGTGACATAAGGATAACAAGGCAATTTACCATGAACTCTGTGCATACCATATACCAACGGATAACGCTCTTTAAGGACTTCTGCCACCATTTTTAAATAATGGGGCTCAACGATCCTAACTTTGGTTCTTCCCTGCGGTAATAATAAAGCATCACGGGTTAATATTACCATTTCATTCGTATGCATAGGCCTTTCCCCATAAGAGGGCAAGTAAGCTATCATCTATCTTTTAAAGTGTAGCAGCTAGGCTTATTTTTTTATAAATGAAAGCACTTTGAATGGATACTTCAGAGCCTTTCAAGCTTATTGGCAATCGTTCCGTCATTGATAACTTTGTCTAAATCATTGGCTAAAGCCTGACTCATAGCAGTAGCGTTTTTCCAATATTGAATTCTTTTTTGTGTCTCTAAAGATTTAAAATCCCGTCTATCGGGTAACTTACTAAGCGGTAGGGAATTAATAAACTTCTCCGTTGGAGCCAATATTAATGCATTATCATAATTATGCCTTGCTTGGCGCCAAGCAAGAGATTTATCAAACCAACCAGGCTTCATGATGGGAGAAAAATGAGGATATATCGTCATTCCTTTCGGTTTCGTTAAATTCAAATCAAAATGATAATCGGTAATCCCGCCATCAAAATACTTACCTTTTGGCGCGCCTTTAATATTACTCACAGGGGCTAAAACCCAAGGTATCGCTCCACTAGCAACCAACACTTTACTGATATTTTCTTTATGCAGTGCAATATGTCGACTCGGTAAGTCTCTTAACTCACAAAAGGGAGAGGCATCATCATCAACGCCAAAAACACAGCGCTCAAAATGCCAACCCAAACTTTTCCGACTCACTAAATTACTGACCGCAGTGGCGGCCAGTCCCGCCGCAAGCGCCATTCGATTATCTCTCCCGTTTAAGTGCCTAGCACGACAAGTCACAAAATGGCTTTTAATAATAGGATGAGAAATAATATCATCCCCTTTATTATCTCCAAGTAAATCATGAATAATGGATGATATTTTTTGCGTAATGAATGCTGGCGTCGGCTTACCTTCGTAAATTTGATTAATATAAAGTGTTTCTAACCTTTTATGTGCTTCAACAGGGTTTTCTTGAGCTAAACTGGCCAACCGCCAAGCCCCCGAAGATGCGCCTATGGTATATAATGGTGATGTTCTATGTTTAAAAAACTCACCAAAAAGATAGCGATCTAATTCCGCAATTCCCAACCATTTAGGTCCACCTGATGCAGCAAATACCTGTGAAAATGTATCCGCTTGCAACCCTTTTTCTAATATAGTGTTAAATGCAGTGGGTCCCGCAATAAAACGTAATGAAGACACTATATAACTCCTTATTTCAAATGAAAATATTGAAATGATAGGTGACCAAAATTAACAATGACAGTGTAAACTAAATTAATAGTACATAGATTAGCCTAGTATTTTACACCCAACAGGCTAATAAACTCGAGCTTTTCAGCCCTACATTAGAAAAGGTTAATCTCAGAATGAAGCTTCTTATCAGTATACGAAATAAAAAGAACATCCTCTACGCTATTTAACTTGCACTAAGACAAGAGCAACGTATATTGTTCAATATGCACCCGCAATTTGTAAAATAATATGATTATCGATACCTTAGAAAACCATCAAATTTATCACCCACTTCACCCAAGAGTTGCCATTGCCCTTCAACACTTAGCGACAACAGATTTTAGTCAAGTTGAACCAGGAAGCTACCCCATAGAAGGAAAAGACATCTTCGCGATTGTAAATGATTACGAAACGGTCTCCCGAGAAACTGAGTCCTTTGAAGTCCACCGAGCCTATATCGATGTACAATTTGTCGTCAGTGGTGATGAAGAGTTTGGTTATCTTCCGTTAACCCATCAATCCCCTTCACGCCCTTACGAAACAGAACATGATTACGCCGAGTTTGATTATCATACGAATGCGGATAATGCCTCATTTGTTCAATTAAAAGCAGGCATGTTTGCTCTCTTCTTTCCAGGCGATATGCACATGCCTGGAACGGGAGAAACTGCCAAAAAGGTCAGAAAAGTCGTTATAAAAGTGAAATTATAATCCACCTGCATTAAATCGATTATTAATGTATTTTTAGTGACTTGGCCCCCATAGATTCAAGTCACTGATATACCGACCATATCCGTTAATAATAGTTGATATCTTCTAACGTTTGACCTTTAGTTTCATTAATATAGCGAACCACTAAAATCACCGATAACAAAGCAAAGCCACAATACAGACTATAGGTTGTTGCCAATCCCACTTTAGTGAGCAAGAAAGGAAAACTTCTTATCATCATAAAATTCACTAACCATAAAATACAACCGCTTATAGCAAGCCCAAGCCCCCTGATTAACTGAGGAAACATTTCAACCAATAAAATCCAGATAACAGGCCCCCAAGATAAACTAAAAAAGAACACATAAATATTGGCTGATATCAACGCAAGCCAATCATAAGCCCCTAAATTTAATTCACCATTCAAACCGAACTCAGCATTAGCAAAAGCATACACAATCAAGCCTAAGGTCAATGTCATGCCAATGGAGCCAATAATGAGTAAAGGTTTTCGCCCGCCCTTATCAATAAAAAGTAGCGTCAAAAAACAGCCGACGATACTGATCATCCCAGTGACAATATTGATGAACAAAGTATCCGATCCTGAAAACCCCACACCTTGCCACAATACCGCACCATAATAGTAAATGACATTAATACCCATTAACTGCTGCAGTGCAGCCAAACCTATCGCTAGCCACAACACTTTGTTAATTTTTCCCGTTTCGCTTTGCCTTAAATCAGCAACACGAGGCTTATGAGAAAAAGGTAGCGTCAGGTTTAACCTCGCTAAAACACTGGCTGCTTTTTTCTGGCCGTGAAGCCGAATAAGAACCGTATGCGCTGCTCGTCGATTACCGATAGCGGCAAGAAAGCGTGGGCTTTCAGGAATAAAGAACAGCATAAAAAGGAATAAAAAAGCAGGAAACAACTCAATCCAAAACATCCAACGCCATGCTTCGGCATCTAGCCAAAGTAATTCTGTCGATTTCCCCGCTAAATTAAGCAAAATATCATTACTTAAACTGGCTGATAATAACCCAAGTAACATCGCCATATACTGTAAACTAATAAGGGCGCCTCTATGCCGAGAAGGCGCTATTTCCGCAATATAAATCGGCGTCATAATGGACACGACACCAATCGCTATCCCTCCTAACATACGATAAAGGATAAATCCGATAGAAGAATCGGTGATCCCCGCTCCCCAAGCACTGATCACTAAGAAATTAGCCGCTATAATAAGCATAGATCGTCGGCCCAATCGATCAACTAAAGCACCTGAGAAGAGTGCACCTACCGCACCACCAAGTAAAATCGCCGTGACATTAAAGCCACTGGCAATATGATCGGCCCCAAAAACAGAATACAAACCATCAAAGGTGCCATTTATCACGCCCGTATCAAAACCAAATAAAAAGCCACCCAATGAGGCAATCAAGCTAACAAAGATGACAAATCGTAAATTTCCATGATGGTTAGTACTGAGAGGTTTTGTAACACTTTGTGAGCGAGGGTGCCCATGACTCGATTTAAACTGACTCACATCGCACTCCTTTAGATCTTATCAATAACAATAGCAACACAACTACATTCAATAATAAAAGAGAAAATTCTCACATTACTATATGACAATTCTAGGTTAAACTTAATTATACACATACAATCGTCTTATCTTTCAGCCATTACCTAGATTAATTAACCATAAGCGCATAATGACCAACTTCAGATCAACATATTTGATCATTTAAGCTGATACTCCGGCTATCCGTTCATTACGCCGCTCAAAAGCTCAATAACAATATCACCACAATAAAAATGTCACCTTAAGCTAAAATCGGCTTAAAGTGACTGACCTATTTAATAAAAATAGTCTACTTGTTGATTCAACTCAGTCGATAATTGCTGCAAATTCTTAGCATTTGTCGCTGTTTTAGCGGCTATATCTTGACTATCTTGATTCAAGCGACTGATTTCTGTAGCATTTGCTGCAATCTCTTGTGTCACTTGCGCTTGCTCTTCTGCCGTCGCTGCAATCACTTCGGACTTACAAGCAATATCCGTGACTTGATCGGTAATTTTATCTAATGCTATGCCCGCTTGCTCTGCTTGCTCAGTGACAATTTTTCCTTTCAATTGGCTCTCAGACATTAAAGTAACCGCACTTGTCGTATACTCCCTTAACTGGGCAATAATCGTCACCACTTCTTTCACCGAGCCTTGCGTTCGATGCGCTAAGGTTCTCACTTCGTCAGCAACCACAGCAAAACCTCGGCCTTGCTCTCCTGCCCTAGCCGCCTCAATCGCCGCATTCAGAGCCAACAAATTGGTTTGCTCGGCCACTTCATCAATCATACGCGTCACTGCTTGAATATTTTCACTTTGACGACTGACCATATCAATCGCTTCTGCAGATTGGCGTAACTGCACATTTAAATCAGCAATTTCCCCTCTCACATTCTTCACCAATTGCGATCCAGAAAGACTCACCTCATTTGCAGAGCGGACACTGACAGCAATGCTTTCAACTTGCTCAGCAACCGATTGGGCCGATGAAGCCATTTGTTCAATGGCCGTTACCACTAACTCGACTTGTTGATGTTGCACATCTGATTGCAATAGACTTTCTTTGGCATCTGCCGCGACATGTCCCGCACGCGTTTGTACTTGCGTACTCGCCTCACGGATATTAGCCACTAATCCATTAAATTTAGATGCCATAACATGAAAGCCATGGGTTAATTGCTTAATCTCATTTTTCGAATTATCTTCAACTTCAGGAATAATGAGACTCACTTGCCCTTGACTCAACTGATCCATATAACCCGTTAGCTCTTGCAAAGGCTTTGTCATACGATAAAGCAAAATACTTAACAAGGTGAAAATAATCAGCGTGATCACACCTGAAACGCCCATCACTAACATGAGTAAATGGTTACTCCCTTTGGTGATTTCATGAATATAAGACCCCCCGATTAAGGTCCAATTCCACCCAGGCACTTGAGTATAAACAGCATATTTCTCTTTTGCTTCACCTTTTACACTTTCAAAATAACGGATCACGCCATTTTCATGATCAACAATGTCAGAGAAAACCTTATCGCCATTCCTATCTTTCAAGTCAAGAATAGACTCACCTTGGCGCTTCTTTTGAGGATGATAAAGATATTCACCTAAATAATCGGCATTATGATTCACCACTATCGTATGACCACTATCACCCCAACCTAATAAAGCAAGATTAGCAAAAATGGTTTCAGAGGCATCTTCCATGGGTAGAGCGACTGCCGAAACACCTCGCACTCGATGAAATTCATCTTTTATCGGCGAATAATAACTAATATATTCTCGGCCATAAAGGCGCACGGTATCGTAATATGATTGGCCATTAATCAACTTGGTATAGGCCGGATGCTCATAACCTAATAATGCAGCCGAAGCCCGCTGACTCTCATCGGTTTTTAGCGTTGTAGCAACCCGAATAAAATCATTCCCAGAGGCTAAAAAAAGTGTCGCCGTCACATCAGTATCATGAGTAAAACGGTCAACTATACTGGTATCACCAATAATCGACTGTCCATTAATCACTGCATTTTCAACCTCTCTATCTGCATAGGTCACATTCTCATTAGTAAAGGTTAACCCATGTAAATAACCCGATCTGAAGGTAACTTCAAGATCTCTTGCGACATCGATATAACTGACAAATTGACTGGCAATGGTATCTGATAACACACTGAGCTTTGATTGATGCTCCTTTAACGTTTGCTGCATCAATAACGCCGATGCTTGTTGATACACCACCACGGCAATTGATACACAAGCCATAACAAGAAACAGGCTCATCGCTAACCGTAACTGAAAACGAATACTTTGATTTTTTATCTTATTCCACATATTCCATTTACAGAGAAAAAGGACCCTTCTCTGCCTCACACCTATTAATTGGGCGGATTATGTATTCGAAACATATCAGTGTAAACACAGCTATTTAGCGCATATGAACAAAACAAACGGATCAGACCATTTCACTGTTGAGGTCAAAACAGCACTTACCGAGTACGAAAAAATGCACTTTAAAGGCTTAATGACACGCTCAAATATTGAAGCGAGCCCACGCAGTATAAGGCATACACAAATGCATCACTGTTTTTTTTGTCCTCTAAAAAAATGCCATTTATCCAAAAAAAAAACCGTAAAAAAAACAAAAAATAATATCGATACATAGACCTATGTCTAAAGCCAAACACAGAATAAAATGGCGATCAATAACATAAAAAATGGCTACCTTTGGGTAGCCATTTTTTTAACGCATAGGTTATCTTACCTGTAACCCATTAATCCTCTTCTATAGGCTCACTTCTTTTACCACTATATAACCAACGATACATCGTCGGTAAGACTAATAGTGTCAGGGCCGTTGCTGTAAATAATCCCCCAATAATCACGACTGCGAGTGGTTTTTGAATTTCGCTGCCAGTGCCATTGGAGATTAAGATAGGAATGAGGCCTAATGACGACGTCAATGCCGTCATTAATACTGGACGTAATCGACCAACAGTGCCTTCATATACCGCTTCATATAATGTTTCATCGGTTTCATAACTTAAGCCTCGTCGTCGCTGATTGATTGAATCAACCAAGACCACACCATTAAGCACAGCCACACCAAATAGGGTAATAAACCCTATCGAACTCGGTACTGACAAATAGGTGCCGCTGATGTATAAAGCCACTACGCCACCAATCAATGCCAAAGGTACATTGGCCATGATCAATGCCACTTGCTTTAATGAACCGAAAGAGAAAAACAATAACAAAGCAATGAGTCCAATCGATACAGGCACCACCACCATTAATTTCGCCTGCGCACGCAACTGACTCTCATATTGCCCACCCACAACGACCGTATAACCCGGCTGTAAATTAAGCTTCGGCACCAAAGCATAAATGTCTTTGACCACCGAGCCCATATCGCGACCTGACACATTCGCCAGTACCACCACCCGTCTTTGCACATCATCACGACGAATATTCGGTGGCGCCATCTCAATCGTGACATCAGCCACTTCAGCAAGACGTACCGTCGAGCCATTAGGGCCGCTTAATAACAAATTACTAATGGCATTAGGTGAGTTACGATATTGCTCAGCTAAGCGCACATTGACATTATAACGCGCATTACCATCCAGTACCTGTCCAGCATTGACACTACCAATGCTATCACTCACCACTTTAAGGACCTGATCAGCGCTAATACCATAACGCGCTAAGGCATCACGTTTTGGCCTCACGACTAGCTGAGCTTCACCGCTCACTTGCTCTAAGGATACATCTACAGCACCAGGCACTGTCGCCACCAAATCGGTAAAATCTTTACCTCGATTAGCCAGCTCGGTGAGATTCGGACCAAAAATCTTAATCGCAAGTTGTGCCTTCACCCCCGATAATAATTCATCGACACGCGTCGCTATCGGCTGAGAGAAGTTAAACAACAGTCCTGGAAAAACATTCAACTTATCCTGCATCTGTCTTTGCAGCTCGAGCCGTGATTTCGCTGTCGTCCACTCTTCAATGGGTTTAAGGCCAATATAAATTTCAACATTACTCATCGCCTCCGGATCACCACCCAGCTCTGCCGCACCAATACGACTCAAGGCATAGGTTACCTCAGGAAATTCAAGTAACAAGTTTTCTAACTTAGAGGCCACTGCCAAGGAGGTATCTAAACTGGATGTCGGTGCTAAAGTCACCCTCAAGTTAATGGTGCCCTCCTCAAGCTCAGGTACAAATTCAGTCCCCAGTTGAGGCAGTAACATCATACTCCCCACGAAGAGTAATACTGCTGAAATCACAACGGTTTTAGGTCGTAACATCACATAAGTCAGTAACTTTCTATAGCCATTATCTATCGGTGTTAAAATCACACTCTCTTTCATGGTCACGCCACGTTTAAATAAATAAACGGCCACAGCAGGAACCACGATTAATGCCGATATTAAGGAGCCTATCATGGCTAAAATAATACTGATCGCCATAGGCTGAAACAGCTTACCTTCTACACCTTCAAGCGCGAATAACGGGGCAAAAACAACGATAATAATCGCAGTGGCAAAGAAAATGGGACTACACACCTCTTTTGCCGCGAATAACACTCGCATGGAAATGCCTTCGCTGCCGCCCGCTAAACTCGCATCTTCATCGGCATGATGAGGGTCAAGTTCACCGTCCGAACGCGCTCTTGCTTCTGATAAATGCCGCCTATCAGGCTGGGTTAAATGCTTAAAGATATTTTCAACCATCACCACTGAGCCGTCGACGAGCATGCCGATAGCCACCGCCAGCCCCCCTAATGACATCAAGTTAGCCGACATCCCATAAAACGACATAATGAGTAACGCCAGCCCAACAGAAATAGGAATGGAGATAAGCACCAATAGCGTGGCTCGGATATTCACTAAGAATAAAGCTAAAATGATAACAATAAAAACAAACGCCATCACCAGTGCTTCAATCACGGTTTTCACCGCCTTATTGACGAGCTCAGCTTGATCATAATACACATCAAATTGCACGTCTTCGGGCAAGGCTTGCTTAACCAACGCTATCCTGGCTTCGACATCATTAATGGTTTCTTTGGTGTTTGCGCCCACACGTTTAAGCACAATCCCCGCTACCACCTCACCAAGATTAACCGGCTTACCCGTCCTATCTCGCTCAGCCATACTCACGGCACCGACACGAATTTCGGTACCAAATCCTACCTTCGCTAAGTCGCTAATAAAGACTGGAGTCCCATCCACTTCAGTGACAGGAATTTCTCTAATAGCCTTCAAACCCGGTTGACCTGGAGGCAATAAGCCATAGCCACGAACAACCAGCTGTTCTTGACCTTGCTTCATGTACCAACCACCCGTATTGCGGTTATTACTTTCAAGTGCTTCCGTCACTTGCTTCATGGTTAAGCCATAACTACGTAACTTATTGGGATCCACTTTCACTTGATATTGCAATACTTCACCACCGAAAGACAAAATATCGGTCACACCTCCCGCTGGCATTAAAATAAGCTTAATCAAATAATCATTCAAACTACGCAGCTCTGCAGTGTTGATGTCAGAGCCCGGCTTAGGCCTTAGCACATACTGAAAAATTTGCCCCAACCCAGTACTATTAGGCCCCATCTGGGGAATTCCCACACCCGGCGGGATCATACTCTTGGCAGCTTGTAATTGCTCTAACACCAACTGACGAGCAAAATAGATATCTGTCGACTCTGAAAATATCACTGTCACAACAGACAAACCCGTCCGCGATAATGAGCGAACTTGCGTCACCCCGGGCAGTGCATACATCGCTGATTCAACAGGATAACTAATTAATTTTTCAACTTCTTCAGCAGCAAGACCCGCTGCTTGAGTATTAATCGTCACCTGAATATTGGTCACATCAGGAAAAGCATCAAGGTTAAGCTTTGGCAGCATAACAACACAGCCAATAATTAAACCCAATAAGCTTAACATTACCATCAGGCGATGTCGGATCGCCCCATCAATTAACTTCTGTAGCATAATAAAAACCCTTAATGACCGTCAGCGTCAAAACCTGTCTTAGCACGTTCAGAGGCAAGAAAAAAAGCACCTGATATGACAACATTTGAATTGGGCTTAATACCACGGAGCAAATTCATGCCTCTTTGACTCTCAACTAACTCGATTTCATGTGACACAAAACCTTCTGGCTCTTCGGTATACACCTGCCAATCACCATCATTACTTCGAGTTAATGCTGAATCGGGCACCACAATACCGCCCTCTTTAGCATCGGGAAGGTAAATTTCAGCAAATTGCCCTGCATGTAATTCATGGCCATTATTATCAAAACTCAGCACGACTTTTTCAGTACGCGTTTGACTATTGAACTCATGAGAACGACCAATAATCCGTGCTTCTACCGTTTGCTCACCCACTTTAACCATGGCCACATTGCCAACAAGCACTCCCTCTGCTTGCGCTGGCGTCAACTGAGCATCAACCCATAAGTAGGACTCATCGGTTAATTGCATTAGCGGCGTACCACCCGCAATCACTTGACCCAATTCAGCAATATCTTGCTGAACTCGACCATCAATCGGGGCTAACAGCTGGTAACTACCAATAGTATTTGGATTTTTTTCTAAGCTAACGATTTGTTCATCTGTCATTTGCAGTGCTTGTAACGTCGCCCTCGCCAATTCAGCTGATACTTGTGATTGTAAACGACGGCTCGCACTGACCGCATTAGCACTCATACGTTTAATTCGACTCCAATCGGCAGCAGCAGTCACATAAGTCGCTTGGGCTTGGGCAACAGCAGAGCCACCTAAGGTTAATAATGGATCATTTTTATTGACTTCTTGACCGGGCAAAACATGACGTTTTTCAACGAGAACTTCCAGTTGAGGTGCTAAAATAACGGTTCTATTTCTATCAACCACTAAACTGGCCGTAGCAACAGCTTCTAAACTAAAGGTCTGTTCACCCAACTTGACCACTTCAATCCCAGCCATTGCTCGCTGAGCTTTTGATAATTGTACTGGCTCTAAACCATGTTGGGCTTCACTGTCGAGACCTTTTTGAGTACTGCTATTGGCACTGGCTTGCACAGCATTAGATGGCGCAGTGCTTGCTTGTTCAGCACTGGGAATGGTTCCACCTGCCGCCATAACAGGAAAAGAAAACCATGCACCCACACTGAGCATTAATCCCAAACTCACGGCTTGACTCATTCTACTTAATCTCAAATACTGGCGCATCTCTATAGCGGCAGGCTTATCATTGGTATTTTCTGAAGTCTTCATATTTATCTTATTTATAAAATCGTGAGAGTATTTCATATTCAATTAATTCCTATTTACTCGCAGAAGCCGGAAGCTGTTGGTCAATAAAACGTTCTAATTGCCCACTTTCTCCCATCCACCCTAACCAAATTTGATATAACGCTCCTTCAAGCATTAATCCTGCGGTATAACTACTGGTTAATTGACGTTGCCCTTGAAGATAATCACTAGTACTAATATCACCGGTTTTCCACTGCTGACTGATCGATATTGCGGCATCTCGAGCGGAGTTTTGTACCACATCACGCCAATCAATATAACGTTGTTTTAATCGAGGTAAGCTACGATCAAATTGTTTCTGCTGTTGAGTCAGCACCCGCTCTCGCCCCAAATAAACTTGCTCAGAAACGGCGGTTTTTTGGCTGGCGACTTCTAAATTTTTACTATAATTATTACGAATTTGTAGTGGTACAGAGACACCTATCCCCACTAAGCTGCCGTTACCTTCTCGACCCGCCGTTAAACTGAGCGTGGGATCGGCAGCGGTTTGCGCTTTCACTTGATCCACCCCTATTTTTGCTAGCATGACCTGTTGATAAGCACTTTTAAGTGCAGGTAAATCTGGGGTCACTTCTGTCACGCTGGCACTGGCAGAAAGGGCATCCACAAAATCTTCAAAAGGTAAATCTACATCACCAAATAACGCCATGACTTTACCCTCAGCAGCTAAAGAGTCTTGCTCTGCCATGGCAAAATTAGCGGCGTTATTCGCAAGATCCAACTCCATCATTTTCACTTCGACATTGGATAAGTCACCCGTTTGCAAGCGCTGTTTAGCTATCGATAGCTGAGCCTTGGCGAGGTTATATTGCTTCTCTTGAAATTTAAGCTTCTTTTTGGCGAGATTTTGGGTCGCCAATGCTTGCAGCCTAGTCGATAACATTTGGTTACGCTCAAGCGTAATCGTCGACAATAAGACCTCGGCTTGCAGTTGAGCTATGCGAGTCGCCACCCCCCGTTTATCGCCCCAATCTATGGTTTGATTTAAGCCTAAACTATATTGAGTATCGATCCCCTTTTGGTAATTCGCACCGATCTCAGGGTTATACACCGCCTTATCTGCTGCTTGAATACTCAACTTGGCTTCTTGTTTTCTCGCTATTTGCGCCTGTACTTCAGGTAATGCGTTAAAACGTTGCATCACTTTCGGTAACCAGTCACTTAAACCATTGGTGTTTGTTTTGGCGTCAATACTGGGGCTGATTTGAACCGCAGATAGCACATTATTATCGCCAGCAGCCAACACATGGGCACTGAAAGAACTGGTAGCTAAATACCCCATCAACAAACTTGATATTAAGGTTTTTTTCATCTCGCATCCTATAAATACAAACGCTTAAATATTATTTCCGCTATGACTTCGCTCACTTCATCTAGCAACAAACAGACAAAACAAGGGTGATTATCTAACGGCTTGGGTGATTAACGGCATGAGCCTTTACGAAAGATATCGTTAAATAAAAACGTAAACGCAAATCGATTTGGTTAACACTAAAGTCAATGCCGAGTAAAATGATTGTTCTAAAAGTATTAACGCTTTTTCTTAGAAAGCGAGATGAAGCTGCTAATAACACAACTTCAGCTTTTTATGTTGACTCAATCATTCAACTCAATAAATTCAGACTATCGGTGGTTTAGCATGCACTAAAAGTGCGGGGGGCCAATATTGAGAGTTTTGAGTATTTGCGGGTATCGAAAGGGGAAGAGAAACAACAAAATTTAATGAGCTCGTAAAAACAATATGCCCACCATGACACTTACACTCCTCACAGAAATCGATAACGTGATTGGGTTTGTCGATATCAACCACATTTTGCGAGTCCGACATGACAACACCTTTCATTACATTGCTTTGATTACTGTTCATAAATGTTGCTTCATTATCGACAGCCAAATGCATTGAGGAATATGTAGAAAAATAGCACTGAGATTGAAGATCCGTGACAGGGATTATTTTAATTTTTTGGGAAAAAGGAGTATTTAAATAAATATTACCATTACTGGATATCAATCCATTACTCACAGCTAAAGTGTCGGCCTCAACATTCGCTGCGACAAATTGTAGCAACGCAATTGCGAAGAAAATTCTGACTATGCTGTAAAACGATTGATACGGAGATAAGCGCAAAAAATACCTTCAATATTTAATTCGGACTCTACGACTATAAACCACATTGTATATAAAAGTTCATCTAAGGCAATCTTTCACTTTATGTATGTTACAAAATAGTAAAGTAAGAAAGAGAGCCTTATTTCTAGCCTAATCAAAGATACAATGTTTAGCATAATCAGCAGTTTCATTAACGGTCCAATCACCTGATGGTTTATTGCTCATTTGTTTACACCAATCTTCACTACCGACTTTTGGCGTACAAGCAGTCAGAAGAACGGTAAAAAATAAAGCCGTAAAAATAATCACACGTTTAGATAAAGACATCCAACTTCCTTTAAATTTTCAAATAAAAATAATGTTTAGTCATTATCAGGCTTAACATTATTTGTCTAATGACTCAAATTAAGCTCTCACCCAACAAAATGATTTATCTCATTTTGTCTCCTTGAGACTTTCATTAAAATGGATAATATCAAAATACTTCGCATTAAAAAATTAAAACAATAAGTTAAGCTAAAAATTAATACCTAGTTTAAACAATAACCATGTTAAATAAATACAAGCTTACAGTTTTCTCTTTGACCGGTCACAGAAAGCCAAGCAAAAAAACAAAAATGCAATGCAATAAACAAATAAATTACAAATAAATCACAACAACTTAAATATGGAAATGTTTAACGCGAAATAAATACAATGCATTTCAAATGCATACTCTCTAAACTCTCTCCATTAACATTATACCCAAACCAGATATTGATATATTTTCAACATATCAGAAAGGCATAATGATACTGGTTTTGATATCCCCCCTCTTCAAGGAGAAATTTAAGCACTAATACTAATAATAGAAAAATGTTATAATATTTCTACTTAAGGTAACCCGTTACGCAGAAAAATGATTACAATATCCAACTCGGTACAGATTTCCGAAAACGAAATCGAATGGCAATTTATTCGCTCTAGTGGCGCTGGAGGTCAACATCTCAATAAAGTCTCTACTGCTGCACAGCTGATTTTCGATATTAAAGCATCTTCTTTACCCGCTTTCTATCAACAAGCTCTACTTAAAAAAGCGGATCATCGTATTACGAAAAGTGGAAAAATCATCATAAAATGCCAGCAAAGTCGTAGCCAAGATTTTAATCGTCAAACCGCTCTCGCCCAATTCATTAGTTTGGTGGCCAGTGCCAGTATTGTTCAAAAAAAACGTATCGCCACTAAACCCACCAAAGGCAGTCAGCAACGTCGAATTACGACAAAAAAACAAAAAGGCATGACAAAAGACTTAAGAAAAAACAAAGCAGACTATTAACGCAGATTCAACTTACTCGAAACAAACTCTATTTAGAGTCGACAAGCCCACCATTATTTGCTGAAATGAGGTATTATTACACTCTCCTTTAAAAGGCGCTCCCCATGAATCCGCAACATAAAATTCTTTTAGTCAACGGTCCGAACTTAAACTTATTAGGCCGTCGGGAGCCGGGACATTACGGCCACCATACTCTCAATCAAATTGTGACTGAGATCACCCAAGAAGCTCTATTACACTATATCCATATTGAACATATTCAATCCAACGCAGAATATGAACTCATCGATGCGATCCATGCAACATCTGCCGATTTTGTCATTATCAATCCCGCCGCCTTTACCCATACCAGCGTGGCACTCAGAGACGCCTTACTCGGTGTGGCATTACCTTTTATTGAAGTTCATTTATCGAATGTCCATGCAAGAGAGCCTTTTAGACATCACTCCTATTTTTCTGATAAAGCTATCGGCGTCATCTGTGGCTTAGGAGCTCAAGGATACAGCTTTGCTTTACAGTCCGCGATAGCTCATCTTGCAGTGAAAAAATAACCCATTTAAGGACACAAACAATGATAGTCATTACAGGGGCCAGCAGTGGTTTAGGGGCGGCATTAGCCAAATGCTATGCTCAAGATAATGAAGCCTTATTTTTAAACGGAAGAAATGCGCAACGTCTTGACCGAGTCGCCCATCAGATCCAATCTAAAAAGCCCATTCAGGCTCACGTTGCCAACTTATCGGTTCCTAATGAGATCAAAGGCTTATTCGATGCTTTACCACAAGCACCCAAAATGCTGCTCCATTGTGCAGGCAGTGGCCTTTTTGGTCCAATAGCAGAACAAGATCCTAATGAAATAAAACAACTCATCGATAACAATGTCACTGCTTGTATTCTCGTTTTACAAGAAGCCATTAAACGCTATAAAAATAAGCCGCTCACTCTGGTCGTCGTCATGTCCAGCGCAGCCCAAACCGCTAAAGCCAATGAATCAACTTACTGCGCCGTAAAATGGGCGGTGAAAGGATTGATTAGCGCCTTAAGGTTAGAACTCAAATCCAGCCCCATAAAAATCATTGCCGTATACCCTGGCGGTATGAATACTGATTTTTGGCCGACCAGCGGCAAAGCCCTCGATACCAGTTCATTCATGCAAGCCGATGAAGTCGCTTATATGCTTAAACAAGCCCTAATCAGTAGTGATAATGGCTATATTTCTGACATCAGCATCGATAGGGGCTAAAATCGCGCTAAGACATTAAGGTGACATGAAGCAATGCCCTTCATTTTACTGATTGTTTTATATTTTTGAATTATCGAGTAAATTCAAATATTCATTAATCACGCTGCACACACCTTGACTACCACCCGCATAACACTGAACGAGCATCTCTTCATCGGCTTCCCCAATATCAGCTAACCAAGTGTCATCAATTTGCTGATAATTAAGCCATAGGTTAGTGGCAATATTATCATTATTTCTAATAGCCACTAGTTTCTCTAGTTCAACTTTATTGCGGGGTGTCGCAAAGACATATTCACCATCATCCACAGATGAACAAGCATTTTCAGCATCACTAAAGCTAACTGCAGTCTCAGTTAATGCCCATTCACCATACGCTCGCTCACCAGCACTATCGACCAATTTACGACACGCAGCAACATAAGACTCCGTGCAAGCAATATCATGAAAACGATCGGAACTATCACCTAATACAACACAGCTCCCAGAACCATTGAGCTCTAAACTGCTATCATCCCAGCTCCAAACTAAATCTTCTGCAGAAACAGGATATTCTCCATCTGCTTTCCAAGATGAACCCTCTGCGCCAAACCCATAGGTTTCAAATATATTCAAACCCGCACTTAAATAACTGGCAACTGTACTGGGCCGTAATTTTGTTTTTCCACTATCCAGTGTGCCAGAGCCATAGAGTACGCCCCCTTTAGTATAACCATCTTTAACTCGGGTCATATCAGTGGTATTAGCACGAATATCTGACACATCATCAGGATCACTATAATCTTCCATCAAACCATCAGTAGAAAAGACTCGATCATGAAAACGGCCATTGCTATAACAGTCACTTCC
Source organism: Shewanella surugensis (assembly GCF_023284005.1). Lineage (GTDB taxonomy): Bacteria > Pseudomonadota > Gammaproteobacteria > Enterobacterales > Shewanellaceae > Shewanella > Shewanella surugensis. Next base: position 1,619 of record NZ_JAKIKS010000102.1, on the reverse strand, counting down.
GAAGAGCACGATATTTTTACCTGACGCCAAAACTTTGCTTTTGGTCAGTGTCGCAGGGAGTAAAGTACAGCCATAGTCAGCATCATCATGATAAGACACTGCGCTGGGTAAATAATATTCTTCGTCAATATTGTCTATCTTCTTATGAACTTTATTAATGTTGTTTTTAGCCGATTGGGTTAACTCAACTTTTAATAAGATCACTTCATCTCTATGGCCATCATCTAGCCATTCCACCAAATCATCGAGTGCATTAGACAATTTTCTATTCCCAGTATAGCCATCTATACATTCACCTAAACCGAATATTTGTACACCCGAATTGTTATGGCATACCCGCACCGCACTATTATCATAATGAACATCAAAAACCAGTTCTCTGATCCCACTGTCTAATTGCTGCTTTAATGACATACTCTGATTGGTCCAATCGGCATTTAAGTTATCATCGTCAGCATTGGCAAATGAATTATGCGTTCCCGGCCAAGTTGTCTCATAAAAGGGCGCATCATGATCAATGCGATTTTGAATGCTCAGGGCTCTTTTACCCCAAGCTTCCGCCGTTTCAGCTTGCGCTAAGATCCCCATATTCAATAAAGCAAACAGCATCATTCCCACACCGATCCAAATCTGTTTTCTCTTCACTCTCTGTAATAAAACCATACTTAGCTCCATTGTTATTGTTATTGTTGTTTTTATATCCACTTCATTTCCCATAAAACAAATACCACAAAAAGAACAAAACAAAACCAAATAGAGTAAAAAAAAACCAATAAGACCAGAAATAAAACAACTTAAGCAATTGTAAAGACAAATTGATACCAAGAACCCTTACAGGATCATTTACACATTCCCAAAAAAGTGGCACAGATCACTAGCAATATTCAACAAACTGAGTTATTACTCTAGTTACATTTTCAATGTATAAATTGCATACAAAGAAGCTATTTCCTATTCCACAATAAAATATTAATGAAACATAAGTAAAACCAAAACTAAATCAATATATAACATATTAACAACTTAATATAACTCGCGCTTCATTCATCATGTGTAATAACTTAGATAAAATCTACCGCTAAAATGAGGGAGTCAATTACCCAATATGCAGCTAGAGGTATTAACAAATATTGCTAGCCTTAATGCTGTCTATAACAGACATTCACAACCAAACACTAAAAGATTTTTCTATGATGGCACTCCAGAACAGTAGTCTAATACCTATTCTCAAATACAGTTTAATACTCTATTAAGTAAAAACTTAGTTAACTAAGCTAAAAATGGAATAACGAAGAAGGTAAATGGAAAATAGAGAAAGGAATAACCAAGATACTAAAGAAAATAAAAAGTGGTTGCTGGAGCTGGATGACTCTCTTCACTTTTGGCAAGAGAAAGCTTGGCAACGACCTTCGCCAAATCCCTTGATGAAGAGTTGAGTTCGACTAACTTGTTAGTCAACTGCTCCATCCCGCGTCCGATTTTTATTCACTAATATTGATAATAACGATAGTGAGCGTCCGGCGAACTACGCCTTGCTTAGTTTAACGTGCCAGGGTAAGAGACTATTGAGGTCGCAGTTGGGAGAGGATAATTGTTCCAAACAGTGTGCGATATAATCG
>NZ_JAKIKS010000101.1 GCF_023284005.1 Shewanella surugensis | reverse complement strand
TTGGTTTTTCATTTGAGAACCTTGGCCGATTTTGTGAGAGATTGAAGCTTATAGGCAGCTAACCCTCTTTTCTATACCAAAGTGTGTCGGTTATTATGGCAATCTAAGCATTATCGGTATTATGTGGTAAATGCTAGTGGCTCCATTTTAGGCGTTATCGCTTGATCCCATGGAGGGGAGGCGATGTTTGAACCAAAGTCGAGAATAACGACATGTCATAAATTCGGTATTGTATCAATAACCCACAAGCCGCTTTATAAATCATCACTAAAGATCAACAGGCCCTAGCAATCCCATTTATAGATACAATATTACTATTAAGCGAATACGAATATATAATCAAGTAGATTGGGTGCTATATTTCTGTATTTTCTAAAAGCTTACTTTTACAATCCGTATTCATAATATATAAAGTACATTTGTTACTGTTTTTCGTTTCATTTCATTCATTACTGAGTTGAATTGAGTATAACATCGTTAAATGGGTGAGATTGAATTGGATTAACGTTTTTGTTTTTTACAATTCGATGTATTTTATTGAGTAGCAGTTTTAAGTAATAATTGTTTTTAATGAGGTGAACGATGATCGACTTTCGCAGTGATACAGTAACGGTCCCGACAAAAACCATGCGCGTAGCGATGGCAAATGCTGAGGTAGGCGATGATGTTTATGGTGATGATCCTACAGTGAATGCATTAGAGGCTATGTCAGCTGAGCGTTTTGGTTTTGATGCGGCTTTATTTACGTCATCAGGGACCCAAGCTAATTTGTTGGCATTAATGTCTCATTGTGAGCGGGGAGACGAATATATATGTGGTCAACAAGCACACAATTATAAATTTGAGGGAGGAGGAGCCGCTGTTTTAGGCAGTGTTCAACCCCAACCTTTAACCAATCAAGTTGATGGCAGTCTTCTGTTGACCGATATTGAGGCGGCAATTAAGCCTGATGATCCCCATTTTGCGCAGACTCGTTTACTGAGTCTTGAAAATACGATTGGGGGGAAGATATTGTCCCAGTCTTATTTAGCGAGTGCGCAAGCTCTTGCTTTTAATCATGGATTAAAAATTCATCTCGATGGTGCTAGGGTGGCTAATGCGGCTGTTGCCCAGAATATTCCAATTAGTGAGATCACCCAATATTTTGATTCAGTTTCTATTTGTTTATCCAAGGGACTTTGTGCACCCATAGGATCAATTTTATTAGGCGATGCTTTATTAATTAAAAAAGCACGTCGTTGGCGGAAAGTCCTAGGCGGGGGGATGCGTCAAGCGGGCATTTTAGCTGCAGCGGCTCAATTAGCGATTACCGATCAAGTCGAGAGGTTGGCAGACGATCATGACAATGCTGCGTACTTAGCGAAAGCGTTAGGGCAATTGAGTGAGTTTGATGTGGATCTTTCTCTGGTTCAAACGAATATGGTTTTTGCTAAAATTGTGGGCAACCTTGATGTGAAACTGCTTGTTAGAAAACTGAAAGATAAAGGCATTTTAGTGACAGAAAATACCACATTAAGATTGGTGACTCATCGTGATGTTAGTAGGCAAGATATTGAATATTTTATCACTACCCTTAAAAGCTTACTAAAATAACCTCATTTTTGACTCATTAAGCAAGCTGAATAATTGATTCGGCTTGTTTTCTTTAGTGGTTTATAAGCACAAGAAATGAATTTCTGTTTTTTGATTTACAGGTGAATAGAGAGGAGCACACACCTATTTAACATTGCTTGAATACGGTAAACTAGCCGCCTTGAAAGGAAGTCCTTTTGAGGCGAGTATTGCTTAACGAAAGAGATAGTTTATTTAAGATAAACTCATTAATACCTCATGACTACTTAGCCTGTTTTTACCAATTTAAATGATTGGTATCCCTCCATTAAACATACCGAAGGTTATAATAACTATGAAGTCTGAACAGACTCTAACCGCAGGCTCGACGCCATTAGGGGCATTGTTAGATCGTTATTTTAAGATTAGTGATCGAGGCAGTACCTTACGTCAAGAGATGATTGCAGGGGTAACCACTTTTTTAGCCATGGTGTATTCCGTCATTGTGGTACCTAACATGTTAGGCAGTGCAGGATTTGATCCTGCTGCGGTCTTTATCTCAACCTGTTTGATTGCCGCGTTTGGTTCATTATTAATGGGACTTTGGGCCAATTTACCGATGGCGATTGGTTGCGCGATTTCGTTAACCGCTTTTACGGCTTTTAGTATGGTCCTTGGACAGGGGATATCAATCCCTGTGACCTTAGGTGCAATTTTTCTAATGGGTGTGGTGTTTACATTTGCGAGTATTACCGGTGCTCGTCAGTGGGTACTGACCAATCTGCCAAAAGGGATAGCACACGGTACTGGTATAGGTATTGGCTTGTTTTTACTGCTTATTGCCACTAATAGTGTGCAGCTCATTGTGGCCAATAACACGGGGTTGCCCGTCACTTTAGGTGATATTAATAGTTTACCGGTTATTTTAACCATCATAGGACTTGCGGCAACCATCGGACTTGAACGCCGAGGTGTGCCTGGAGGGATTTTAATTGTTGTTGTTATTTCTTCGGTATTTGGACTTATTTTTGATCCCAAAGTGCAGTATCAGGGGCTGTTAGCAATGCCAGACTTTGGTTCTGAGCATTCACTCATTGGGCAGATGGATATTCTTGGGGCCATTAACCCGGTGGTCTTACCGATTGTATTGGCGCTAGTGATGACGGCCATTTTTGATGCGACAGGGACAATAAGAGCAGTGGCTGGGCAAGCGAACTTATTGGATGAAAATGATGATATTAAAGGTGGTGCCAAGGCGCTAACTTCAGATTCGGTCAGTAGTATTTTTGCTGGTGTTGTGGGCGGGGCGCCCGCTGCTGTTTATATAGAGTCGGCAGCAGGGACGGCTGCAGGCGGTAAAACAGGGTTAACGGCGACGATTGTTGGCTTACTCTTTTTCTTCATGGTTTTTTTAGCGCCTTTGAGTTATTTGGTGCCCGCTTATGCTACTGCCCCTGCATTGATGTATGTGGGGTTATTGATGTTATCGAATGTGACTAAGCTTGATTTTGACGATAAAGTTGATGCGATGTCGGGACTCACTTGTGCGGTATTTATCATTTTAAGCTGTAATATTGTCACTGGGATTATGCTCGGCTTTGTGACCTTAGTGATAGGTCGGTTATGCAGTGGTGAATGGCGAGCATTAAAACCTGGGGTGTTAGTCATAACGCTGGGGTTGGTGGTTTTCTATTTGGGTGGTTGGGCGATTTAACCCAGATTCAGCTCATGAGTGTCTGAAAGAAACCATAAAAAAGAGCGATAATTGTCGCTCTTTTTTATGGTTGGATATGTCTAAAAAATCAAATGTGCGATACCGGCAATAATGGGCAATGTCACTAAGGTTCTTAAGATGAAAACCGCAAACAGTTCAAGGATATTAATTGGGATCCGGCTACCGATAAGTAAAGCACCTACTTCACTCATATAAATAAGCTGGGTAACCGATAAAGCGGCGATGATAAAGCGCGTCATGTCGGATTCGATACTACCGGCCAAGATAGAAGGAATAAACATATCGGCAAAACCGACGACTATGGTTTTCGAGGCTTCGGTCGCTTCGGGAACATGCAATAATTCCAATAAAGGAATAAAAGGCATGCCAAGGTAATCAAAAATAGGAGTGTATTCTGCCAAGATTAAGGCCATTGTCCCCATTCCCATGATGACTGGAATGATCCCAAAAACCATATCAATTGCATTTTTTAACCCATCTACAAAGGTTTGCTTGAAACTAACCGAGTTTTCCGCTTTGCTTAAGGCTAACTTGATCCCCCAAGTAAGGGCGTTGTAGTTAGCGGGAATGACCTCATCATCAGGGTGTCTTGGGGTGCCGTCGATATAAGTATCTTTTTTCCATGATAATGGCGGAAGTTTAGGGACGATAATGGCGGCCATTATGCCAGCAAAACAGACGGTGAGGTAGAAAGGCACAAATAAATGCTCAAGCTGAACCTGAGAAATGACCACTAAGGCAAAGGTGATAGAGACGGCTGAAAAAGTGGTACCAATAATAGCGGCTTCTCTCTTGGTATAAAATCCAGACTCATATTGTTTCGCGGTGAGCAAAATGCCAACACTGCCATCACCTAACCAAGAAGCCATGCAATCGATGGCACTTCGTCCTGGTAAATTAAAAATGGGACGCATGATTTTAGTCAGCAAACAACCGAAGAGCTCAAGTAAACCAAAGTTAAGCAGTAATGGTAGCAATAAACCAGCAAATAAGAAGACACACAGTAAGATTGGTAAAAGATCATTTAAGACCAGCGCACCGGTGTTTTCGGAACGAATGGCATCAGGACCAAATTGAAAAAATGTCAATATAATAAAGCAAGTACCTAGCAGACGGATCACTAACCAAGCAGGACTGATATTGAATAGAGAATTTAAGAACTTGTTAGTGATTATCCATTGAGGCTTAAAAACTTTAGCGATAAGAGACATTAAACCGGTAAAAATGACAATGCCAGTAATAATAGCGGTTAAAACACCATCGAGAAGACTTTCCAGTCCCTTGGCGAAAATAGCAATAGGAATGGTGATCGCATCATTATAATTAATAGGGGTCATGAATAACAATAACCCTATCAATGATGGAATGATGAAAGTGAGGATCGTTTTTAAATTGTGGGTTTGTTTTGTAGACATTTTTTATACCCCATATGACGAGTGTTGCTAAAATGCATCAATAGACGCACAGTTTAGACATTAGTAGAACTCTTAAATGGTTACAGCTATTTTAAAAAATAAGTGGGCAACTCTACCGTCAAATTTCGTTCGTGTAAAATAATTATATTTTTAAATAAAATGAGTCTATTCACTTTGACGTTATTAAGGAAGGTTATCTTGGGGATTTACATGGTTTAATTTATTATTAAGTCTTTGAAATTAAAAGCTAGTTTATTAGTATTTGTTTTTAGTTATAATCAAAAAGAGAGCTGGCATGGATTATTATTCAAGCCACTCTCTTTTGATAAAATATTAACTGAATGTCTTCCTGAGCGATTTTGCTTTTTCTGCATTCACTTTTAGTTCGATAACTGAAGATTCAACCATGTTAACGGCATTGAGATTTTCAAAACTGGCTTGGCTAATATGAGTGATATTACTATTTATTTCGCTAATTACTTGTTTTTGCTGAGCTGCAGCGACAGCATTTTGTTGTGCTAGATCATGTATGTGGTTCATCGATTGATAAATGGTATCGACTTTTGCTGCAGAACTTTGGGTCTCTGAGGCACATTGTTGTGCTTGAGATTGGCTTTGATCCATTTGTTTTGCCCAACGGTTCAACATGCTAAACATTTTGTCGACACTTTTAGAAATACTATTGGTTGATTCTTGAGTGCGACTGGATAATGCTCTGACCTCATCAGCAACCACGGCGAAACCGCGACCTTGCTCACCAGCTCTTGCGGCCTCAATAGCCGCATTGAGGGCCAGAAGATTGGTTTGCTCTGCAATTGCATCGATTTCGGACATGGCACTGGCCACTTGTTCTGCTTCTTTATTCAGTTGATGAGCATTGGTCGCCGCTTCTACCACTGAAGCGGTTAATGCATCGATACTGGCACTGTTATCTTGCATTTTGTCGCGACTGTCTAAACAGAGCTGAAAGGTTGCGTTTATGTTTAGTGAGGTGGATTGTGCATTGTTGGCGACTTCAGTGATAGAGGCGCCCATTTCCTCCATTGCGCTGGCAATTTGTTCTATTTGTTGATTTTCTAAATCGAGACTCGAGTGAGTTTGTTTCGTGGAAGTCATTAATTGTGCTGCAATATTCTCGATATGTTGTGCATGATCGCGAGAGCGGCCTAATACGCCTTGTAATTTGGCATCTTTCATCATTAACTGAAAATCCAGTAAAGATGAGCTATCTCGGCCGCAATAAATGAAGCGGCTGATGGAGTCATAATTGTGTTTCATCGCCATGAGTTTAGTGGGAATACGAAAAGCTTCATCATAAAAGATAGCAAGGTTGATCCCCATTAATAAAATGCCGGCGAAGATCACTCCCCAGCCCCAAATATAACCGGCGATGCTGAGCCCTATACTGGCACTTAAAGCGGATAAAATACGCTTTTGCGTTAAGCTGAGAGGATCTGACACATTTTTGTTTTGACTCAGTTTTAAATATATATTTTTTGCATTGCTAATAAATTGTGCTTTGGGTGCCACTCGAACCGATTGATAACCAATAATTTCACCATTTTCGAAAAGGGGTGTGACAAAAGCATCGACCCAGTAAAACTGCCCTTTTTTACATTGATTTTTAACGATGCCTCGCCAAGATTGCCCTGATTTTAACTTACTCCACATTTCTTTGAAGGCTGCACTTGGCATGTCAGGGTGACGAACAATATTGTGACTCTGTCCGATAAGTTCATCTTGGCTAAAGCCTGATATATCGATAAATTGCTGATTAACGTAAGTGATGACACCGCGTTTATCGGTGGTAGAAATCAATTCATCAGCATGGGTTAATTTAACTTCTTGGTTTAAGCTTTTGGAGGCGGTTTTACTCATTCGTTTTTTCCATTTTTCAGCGTATGAATAACCTTAATTTCCAAAGAGGAGTAGACGGGAAATACATGTGATATTTTACGCTAACGTTATGTTTATTGTTATTTAAAGGTTAACATTACTATACCCTTAAATAATATAAGGATTCAATAAGGTATTTAAGCTAATTTATTGGCTTTATTGTATTTTAATTTCATTTTCATTGCATATTTTTAGTCTTTTTATTTGAGAAATAAGCCTGTATTAGGGAGGGCGCTGCCGTTATATGTACTGTAAGTATGGCGATGGTTACGGATATAAACCTACAGGCGGTAAGAGAGTCGAGCGACTGAAATGTCAATGAGATGAAAGTGGCTTTTAATTTGTCGTGTTTAATTTATTTGAGCGGGATCACAAAAAGAGACGGTTTGATTGTTGAAAATGTGTTAAGCGACGGAGGCCGTAGAAGCCTTAGTCGCTTTTATCATTAATGGCACTTAAAATGTACTATAAGTCATTAAGTGAGGGTTGCAGGATCTTGGCCTAATTGAAGGATCAGCTCCGTTGGCATAGGGATTAATTGGCGAGATTGATTCATGCAAACCATTTCTATATTTGCTGTGACCGCTGCTTTTTGGCTATTGGGTCGCCAAATTTCTTGATGCCATACCGTCCTGTATTTACTTTCAAAATGGAACTGTGTGCGTACATCAAGAATATCGGCAAATTCTACTCCTTCAAAACAGGTCATATCACTTCGATAAACGGCAAAACCTAATTGCTTTTGTTTCCAAAGTTGTGCAAGCGTATTGACGCCGATAACATGCTCTCTAGCTCGTTCAAAATACTTTAGAAAATTAGGATGGTAGACGACACCTGAGAAGTCTGTATCTTCATAATAAATCTGTAGAGAAAAATGAGACACTGCTGATTGAACTGTTTTTGGGTTTACTTGCATAGGGGAAGTAATAATAAGTATAAGGAGGTAATAATAGGATCTTAGCATATATACCCAAGCTAATGGTTCTGGTAATGGATCATCGTTGATCGTTTCAAGCTCATTCTGTTAATGTGAGCGAAATACTTTATTAGTGGATCTTAAGGACTCCTATGCCTGAGAAAATGATTAGCCTTCAAACCCAGATGACGACAGATTGGAAAGTGACAGCCCAAGTTAGAGATCATGCGTTAGTGATTGATCAACCATCTGCAACAAATGCCGGTGCAACCCCACTCGAATTGTTTATTTTTTCTTTAGCGGGGTGCATTTCTACGATAGGTAAGATGGTCGCAAGAGATGAAGGGATTGTGATCAGGCGCTTTGATGTCAATATGAGTGCAACCATTAATACCGATGGCTTACTTGGAAAAGAGACTGCGGATCCTATCGGTTTTAAATCAATTGATATTCTGGCTGATATTGATGCTGATTTGACTGATATTGAGAAACAATACTTCTTAGATCTTGTCTGCCACCGTTGCCCAATTCATGATAATTTACTTAATCTGACACTAGTGACACATAACGCTGGCTAGCCACCTTACTGATGAGAATGTTAGGTTTATTATTGATGCTTTATAGGGCGTGGGGAGGTTGATTTTCGACCGCGTCGATAAGCTAATATTTAACACCGAATAGTGAAACACTCAAGCCGCCAGAAACGTGCCGCTTTAGGTAGTTTGGGTGAATCCCATTGCATTATACATGAGCAATTCAGAGCTTCTCAGGCGTTTTAATTCAAGGCACATTGATGAAATAATTTTGCTCCCTTTTAAGCCAATCCAACGCAGAAGGCGAATGCCAGAGAGACTCAAAAAGTGCGAGTTTCAAAGCCCGTTATACTGCGTTGATGACTTTTGATATATGACCCCAAGGAGATAGGGAAGCTAGAGCGACGTTTGAACCAAAAACGAGAATAACGATTAGCTTCAAGTCCCCGTTGACCGTCAAGGAAGGAGGAAATATCTGTTAATTGCTCCTACATTAATGACATTCCCGTCATCTGATGTTTAAGGATGAACAAATGTCGTGTTCACATGGATGTGAATGAACGACCATGACGGTCTTCTTGAGCAGATGACCTAGTGATTTTAAGTTAATGCTCAATAACGCAGTATGAAAGGCTCTCCTCTTTATTTATAATAGTCAGCCTATTAGGATCTATTAAAACCAACTACTTCGGTGTTACATGCTTTTAAAAGGTGCCTATATTCCCGCAATCATGCACCTTAAATTGATTGGTTTTACTGACTCTGAAAACATGCATGTTGAAGTATCACGGGTATAGTGCACTTGGTATAGGATCATACTATCAAAAGTGAGGGCTTCTTGTTAAACTTCGCGCCTTAAATTTTTCCTATGAGTTTATCATGAAATTTTCCAGTCTCAGTTTAGATCCTAGAATCATTGATGCCGTTAAGCAATGCGGTTATCAAGCCTTGACTGAGGTCCAGTCTGAAGTTATCCCGTTAGCTTTGCTGGGAGAGGATGTGATGGCTTGTGCGCAAACAGGCACAGGAAAAACAGCCGCTTTTACTTTACCTTTACTCCATCTTCTTTCACAAGCCTTATCAGAAAAGACATCGTTGAATGATAGTCATGAGTTAGATAAGCCCGTAGTGCGTGTTTTAGTGTTGACACCTACTCGTGAACTCGCGATTCAGGTGAATCAAAATATTGAGAACTATAGTCAGTTTTTACCGTTTAAAACCCTTGCTGTGTATGGTGGGGCGAATATTAATCCTCAGCGTAAAGCGTTGAGCTCTGGCGTAGACTTTGTTGTTGCAACGCCAGGACGATTATTTGATCACATTGGCCAACAGCATTTAGATTTATCGAGTGTGACTCATCTTGTCGTTGATGAGGCCGATCGCATGCTTGATATGGGATTTGTTCGTGATATTGAAAAAGTCAAAAGGTTATTAGCGGTTAATCATCAAACTTTATTTTTTTCTGCGACTTATAATGCCGAAGTGAAGCTGCTTGCCGAAAAAATGTTAATCAAACCGCATTGGGTTAATGTGGCGAGCACTCCTACTGGTGAGCAAATTAGTCAAGAAGTGTATTTGGTTGATAAACGCCGTAAAACAGAATTACTCTCAGAGCTTGTGGGGCGTAATAATTGGCAACAAGTACTTGTTTTTGTTAGTACCAAAGAAAGCGCTGATGATTTATGCCGAGAATTGACGCTTGATGGTATCAAAAATGCCGTATTTCATGGAGATAAAACTCAAGGTGCTCGTAATCGTGCACTTGAAGATTTTAAATCAGGTCAATTACGAGTGATGGTTGCAACGGATGTAGCTGCTCGAGGATTAGACATTGAGTCCTTACCTTTGGTGATTAATATTGAATTGCCTGAGGCTGCCGAAGATTATATTCATAGAATCGGTCGTACGGGAAGAGCGGGACAGAGTGGGAGAGCGATTTCATTTGTGTCTCCTCAAGATGAAGCGATGTTAGCAGAAATTGAAGCCATTATTTTGCAAACATTACCCAGAGTCACTTTACCCGGTTATGAATTTGGGGCACCTTTACCCGCTCGTTATAGAGAGAATATGAGTATTGAAAAACCAACGAAAAATGCACGCCATTCACGTCGACCACGATCTTCTGCAAATGGAGGGCCAATGAATAAGAACAAACCTTCCAATCAAACCAAAGGGTTTAAAGCCAAGGGTAAACGTAAATAAATACTACTGACAAAAACCATTGAGTTCGATGTGTTGAGATAACAAAGTCTTTAGGGGCATTCAATATGATCCAAACTGCAATTGCGACAAATATTATTACGGGTTTTTTGGGATCGGGGAAAACTTCGTTAATTAAAGCGTTATTAAAAGCAAAACCTAAAGATGAATCGTGGGCCGTTTTGGTCAATGAATTTGGCGACGTGGGAATAGATAGCGCATTATTGTCAAGTGATCAGCAAGGAATACATATTCGTGAAGTGGCGGGAGGTTGCATGTGCTGCGCGGCGGGCGTCCCTATGCAGGTGGCGATAACTCAGTTAATTGCCAAAGCAAAACCCGATAGGTTATTGATTGAACCGACAGGTCTTGGTCATCCCGAAACGGTTTTGAAAGTATTAATGGCACCACATTTTAAACATATCATTGCTATGCATGCTTGTGTGACGTTAGTGGATGCTCGTAATGTTAAAGAAGTGCGTTATCGTACGCATGATACATTTTTACAGCAATTAAGTGTGGCAGATATTATTTTAGCCAGTAAGTCTGATAAGTATAAAGGTGATGAATTTAATTCGCTGATTGATTTTTTACGTGAAAAAGAATTAAACCCTAACCAGTGTTTGAGGTATTCATCTAAAGAGGTTGGTTTTTCTCAAGTTGATATTTTTCAATTACAGGTTTTATTGAACAAAGTCTGCACTCGTGTTTTGGCTTCTTCAGCTTTAAATCCGCTGACTCAATTAGCTCAAAGTGTCGATGTTGCCTCTAAAATGCCTCGATTATTGAATATGAACTCTCCTCATGATTATTTATTGCCTTTTGATAAGATCTTTGATGAGGGGGCGGATGAACAACAGATTGAATTTGATGAGCGAGGTATATGGGGAAAACAACATCAAGCAGAGGGGCATTATTCATATGGATGGGTATTTGACCCTAAATATGAATTTGGGTTGTTAGGCATATTGGCTTTGGTTAATTCATTAGACGTTGTACGGATTAAAGCGGTGTTAATCACCGATGAGGGGATTGTCGCGATTAACCGAGTTGACGGAGAAATGGATCTCAGTGAGCTTGATGAAGTGATGGACTCTAGAATAGAGATTATTGCTCAAAATGCGTTAATTTTTGAAGAAATAGAATATAAGTTGATTACCTTGTTGAAGTGATTTTTATTATCCACTTGAAAATAAAAAACTTTTTAAATATTTCTTTTAGTGATAAAGCTTCACCCTTATTATAAAATGCATTGATACTTTTGTTATATATAAAATATTTTAGTGTTTTTACTATGCTCGTTATTTGAACTATTAACATGCATTGTTCTTTCTTTGTGTTTTTATTGAGCTTAATTTGTTGTTAATGCCATTCAAAATGTAAGCTATATCCTACAAACTTGTGGGATATATGTCTTTTTTATCTAGGGTAAATCCCTCCAGTAAAAATAAAGAATAACAAATTCATTATGTTAAGTTATCTTCTGTGTGCAGGTATGATGTTGGCAGGTATTAAATTACTTTGATGCCTGTGTTTTTAAGCAAGAGAAAACCTAAAATAACCCTATCGAAAAGCAGCGAAGGTTTAAGCTACTTAATAAATAGAATGGAATAGAAGTTGTATTTAGCTTTTATTTGATAACTAAAATTAAATGCTTTCGATATTATTTGATAGCTATTTATCATCTTTCAACACTTTTTGTTGAAAAGTCAGTCGCACATTGATTGATGTAATGCAAGGAGTCGTAAAAGCAAGGATGCTTAAATGAGGGCCGCTTCTAGATAGAGTGCACAGGAAGTGCTAGCGGTAAACAAGGATGTAACTCATTTATTATTGCTTAGTTAAGCAAGACACAGGAAGTGTTAGCCGTTAGCAAGGAAGCGTTATGAGAACAGGGCATAGGATGTGCCAGTTGTAGATAAGGATGTCACTTATTCTCATAAAATGGACACAGGAAGTGTCAGCCGTTTATGAGTGATGGGCGAGTTTTCTTAAATGAGTGTTAGACACAGGAAGTGTTAATTATTAATAAGGATGTGACTCATTTAAAGTCGCTTATTGAGTAGAGCACAGGAAGTGTCTATCTACTTGTAAGGGTTAAGCAAGGAAGCGAAATGAGAATTGGGCATAGGGTATGCTAGCGGTTGACAAGGATGTCACTCATTCTCATATTTACAGCGTGTTTTAATCAGGAAAGGGCATTGGATGTGTCTCAATAAATCGGCAAAGGGATAAGTTGCAGGCAGAGTAGCCTTCATGGAAGACGACACAGGATGTGTCAAAGGGAATGCTAAGGATAGCGGTAAAGATACGGATGTCATTAAAAAAGCGGCAAAGGGATAAGCTGCTGGTAAGGACCGCCTTCACGGAAGACGACACAGGATGTGTCAAAGGGAATGCTAAGGATAGCGGTAAAGATACGGATGTCATTAAAAAAGCGGCAAAGGGATAAGCTGCTGGTAAGGACCGGCTTCACGGAAGACGACACAGGATGTGTCAAAGGGAATGCTAAGGATAGCGGTAAAGATACGGATGTCATTAAAAAAGCGGCAAAGGGATAAGCTGCAGGCAGGGTAGCCTTCATGGAAGACGACACAGGATGTGTCAAAGAGGATGCTAAGGATAGCGGTAAAGATACGGATGTCATTAAAAAGCGGCAAAGGGATAAGCTGCAGGCAAGGATAGCCGTCATGGAAGACGACACAGGATGTGTCAAAGGGAATGCTAAGGATAGCGGTAAAGATACGGATGTCATTAAAAAGCGGCAAAGGGATAAGCTGCTGGTAAGGACCGCCTTCACGGAAGACGACACAGGATGTGTCAAAAGGAATGCTAAACCGTATCTTCAGGGATGGTCTTCATGGAAGAGGGGATAGGATGTGCTAGAGATTATGAATAGCTGCAAGGATGTTGCTATATAGCGTAGAGCGCGGGAAGTGTGGGCGTGTTCGGTATTAAGTAGGAAGCCATTAATCTTTAGTAACTCGAGCTTATAATGGCTTTTTTATGTGGTTTGTGGGTATGAGAACGTAGGGTGATTGACATTACTTTCACATTAGTATTTTCACAAGAGTGTTATTTACATTTAAGTAACACTATGGGTTATAGTCCTTAAGTCTTGTAAGACATCTCGCACAAAATCAAATAAAAACATTAAATATTGAATGAATTAAGGTTAATAAATAGTGATATTAACTTTAATAAACAGATAATTAGTGTTTGTCTCTATTTTGATACATAAAATATATTTGTTGTATTTGTGTTTAAATTGTGTATATTTTGTTTTTTTGAATTACACTTTAGAAGGTACAAGGACGTTAATTAGAGTGACATTGGCTAAGGATGCTAACCATTGCACTTAATGACTTAAGGAAGAGGCTTTCAAGGACGAAAGCGATGAGAATAAGGGAATAAAGCTGTAAATGGACGATGGTTATTGCCTTGGAGGCAATCTACAGGGAAAGTATGTAAACATTTTCAAGGATGACTTTGGACTCGCTTAGGGAGTGAGCAAGCCTAACTTTAGGTTAGGGCTAGGATACGATTAAAAATATGATCAAGGATGAGGCTTTATGGATAAAGCCACCCGTTATAAAAGGATAAGTGCCATGACTACAAAGGATGATTGTGGGTTGCTTTGGATGGCAATAACTTAAAGGAATTCGGCCAATCGGATCCTCAGGGACGATTGTGGACACGCTGATGGATTAAGCAAGCCAAGCAGAGGATGTGCGAGGTTGCTAAGGATGGTGTACCTTAGGGTACAAGGATGACATGGATGGACAGGGATGAGGCAAGGAGCATATTGAACGCAAGGATGGTGCAGGGAGCACGAAAATAGCGGGATAGCTTAATCAATAATAGAAAGGCACGGCCCTAGGGTCGTGCCTTTTCTTTTATTAGTATCCAAGCCAGATGATTGAGCTAATTCCAATTTTGCTAATGATATCAATCCTTCTAGGAATGTGATCAATTCAAGGCACATTGATGCAGAAATAGTTGCTCTCTAAGTCAATGCAACGCAGAAGTAGAATGCCTGAGAGACTTATTCTGTACGGGTGTTCAAAACACATTCTGCTGTGTTACACCCAAGCCACTTGAAAACATGAATGTTCAAGTATCACGGGTATAGTCAATGTCTTATTGTTGTCTGGAACAACGAAAGACCTAAACATCAGCGGGTGGGAATGCATGGAGCTTTAACGATCTTGCTTAATGCTTTTTGAACTCCCGCTGAAAAATCATTTAATTAATGGAATTGGTATCACTATCGATTTGAACAGCTTCCAATATTACCTTTAGGGTTAGGGGCATCTTGCCATTGTGGCTCAGGAAACACAGGCCATTCAATTTTTTGTATTTTCGTTCCTAACATCCAAATATTACCTTGATATTTGTCAATACCATTGGTGCTGAATTCAAATAAGTAGCTGGCTTTCCAGGTAAACCCGCTATGGCCTCCTAGGCTTGGGCGGGCAGAGTGTTGTGCAATGGCTAATAGTTGGACTTGTTGCCTCTGACATTCCTGATTGACATAGACTCGACTCACTTCGGCCATTTGCCTTAGCTGCCAGAAGAAAACAATAATGACCACAAGTGCTAGAATAATAAAAATATCCATGATCATGATTTTGTCACCTTGAATAAACCGCCTATGGCTTGAGTGAATTTCTCACTGCGATCGGGGTTGCGTAATTGTGTTAGTAATAATGGGCGCAAGGAAGGAATAGCGACTAATTCAATAAATAATTGATTAAAAAATACTTGATCTTGATGAGATAAGGCTTCTAAGTAAAGTGCTTGTAGCTCAGTGTCTTCTAGAGCAGCCCAATTTCTTGCTGCGATGGTAATGAGTAAGTCGGCGGTTAATTTGCTTTGCTGACTCCAATGCACAATCGCTTCTTTGCTTAATTTGGGGTGAGACGCGAGGGCTCTAAACAGATAATGTGAGTGGTTATTATTTCCATTTATTATTTGATTTAACAATGAGTGTGCTAAAGCAGGCGCGATAGTGAGGTGCTCTAAGCACTGGCATAAAGCTACTTGTATTTCATTCGGGGCTGTTGATAAATTATCTTGAATGAGTTGGAGATGATCTTTTTCATCTGGTCTTACACAGATATCCGCTAGGCCTTGCAAGCCAACCTGTTTCCATGCGCTCATTTTATCATTAGACGCTAAATAATCATAGGCTTGTTGGTATTGAGAAGACGGTGCTTGTCCGAGTTGTTGCCGGACTAAGGCATTAAATATTGCTAGCTTTTCAGTGGTTGGTTTGAAACTGAAAGGATGATTGGCTAATTTATCTTGCTGGGATTCAGTTAATGTTCGCGTAGGAGAGCTTCCCAACGCTTCTATTACCATTTTAATAAACTGAGAGCGAGGTGCTGGGGAAAGTAAGCCTTGTTCATCAAGCGGAAGCTTTAAAAACCAGATGAAATGATCCTGAGTTTCGTCCCAGAAAACGAGTGCAAAGTGGGCATGTCCTTGTAAAGGACTCGGGTAAGGGATTTTAAGTACTTCAATTTGTTCGAATGTCGCAGTATCGATGTGCTGAACTCTGCGTCCCATTTCATAAACATGAAATTGACTACCGCCTATAGAAAGGAACTGGCTAAGTGTTGTTATTTGATCCATGCTACTGCCAAATTAAAGTAATTTAGCCCACATTATAGGGATAAGTTTGACTAGATGGTATGCTCTAATCAGGAAAATATTTACCTTGTTATATTAGAGAAGCGTTATATGTTGCATGCGGTTGTTCAAGAAAAATTGATTGTTCTCGAAAAGTTGTTGTTTTTGAAAAAACGATTTCCTGTGATTAGACCTTCATCTCAAGCGATGTCGAGTCAGGCCCCTTTTGCTGTTGATACTATGAGTTTTGAGCAGTGGTTACAATATCTGTTTTTACCTCAAATGCGTCAGTTGATCCGACAACAATCTCAGTTACCGAGACAAATGGGCTTAGCCCCTATGGCTGAGCATCAATGGGGAAATGACCCTGAGTTAAATGGTTTAATTAATATATTTCAAGATTTTGATGCATTATTTGATGAGACTCATTAAGTTAATTTTTTTAATGCTTTATTTGAAGGGTAAGTTGATATGACTGTGAAGCAAAATGACATGTTGGATGATAATCAAGATGTACATGAGAGCGATGAAGCATCATTTATTGCGCCGGAGGAATGTGATACAGAGGCTGCTCCAGAGCTAGACATTTTATTTGAAGATGATGATATTGTTGTTATTCATAAACCTGCGGGATTATTGGTTCATCGTACTTATTTAGCACGAAAAGAGCGATTCTTTGCCATGCAATTGTTACGTGACAAAGTGGGATGCCATGTTTTTCCAGTACACCGCCTAGATAGGCCCACATCCGGTATATTATTGTTTGCAAAAAGCAGTGAAATGGCGAGAGTGTTATGTATGCAGTTTGAACAGCATACTGTAGAAAAACATTATCTTGCGATTGTCAGAGGGAATATGCATGAGGCGAATCGATTAGATTATCCATTAAAAAAAGAATTAGATGATCTTGGCGACAAGTATGTTGATCCTAATAAACTTGCCCAAGAAGCTGTGACGGATTACAACCCATTACTTAATGCTGATATTCCTTACTCTTCAGGGCGTTATGCTACCAGTCGCTATGCGTTTGTGCACCTAACGCCGCAGACAGGACGAAAACATCAGTTGAGGCGTCATATGGCGCATTTACGTCACCCTATTATTGGTGATACAACTCACGGTGATGGAAAGCAAAATAAATTTTTTAGAGAGCATTTTAATATGAATAGGCTTTGGCTTATTGCAAAGAAATTATCCTTTGATCATCCAAGAACAGGCGAAAGAATGGTGATTGAAACGGAATTAGAGCGAGAATGGCTGATATTGTTTGAAGGGTTAGGTTGGGATGAAGCGACATTGAGCCAAGATGAAGGTTATATGATATAAAGATATTTTATATGGTGAATTCGATTTATGTCGTGGTATGTTAGCTTTGTAATATGCCTCTTGGTGACTTTTTACTGAGTCATAAGGAAAGCGGGTTTAGGTACTGGTGTCATGTTTTTTGAGCCGGTTACAATTGGATGGTGATGAAAGAGGTTCGCTGTCATTTTCTGCGAGAAAGTACTTTATCCGTCGGATTTGAGCTGCTTTTTGTTTGTGTCTTCGATGCTTAAATCGGTAAACATGTCGCATTATGTACATCCTTCACTGCATTATCAATACTAAGTCAGTGTTCATTTATCGTCTTTTTCGCGATACAGTATTAATATATTACGTGAGATCTTCATTGGATAAAAGCCATGATAATCCACCATTCATAGGATTAAGTATACATGAAAAAGGTCAATTTAGTTTACGGTACCGTTTACGGTAGTGCTCAGTTTGTTGCTGAAACCATTAAAACTGCTTTGCTTGATGCGGGTAATGAAGTCGGTCTATACGAGGTTGATGATTTAGATGGATTCGTTCCACCGCAAAATGAAGTGTTGTTGATAGTATGTGCGACAACGGGGCAAGGAGATGTACCGGATGATATTTATCCTTGGTTTTCAGAACTAAAAACCTCAGCTCCTTATTTACCGGATCTAGAATATGGTATTATTGGATTGGGTGACTCCAGTTATGATACTTTTTGTGGTGCAGGTTTACAGTTCGATGCATTGTTTACTGAATTGGGCGCTAAACGATTAGGTGATGTATTTAAAATTGATGCTGGGGAGACCATGGAACCTGAAGTTGAAGCATTGAAGTGGATTGAATCTTGGCAGTCTTTACTTTAAACATCAATAGATTGAATATTTACAATCTCGGTGAGATTTAAATCAAGTTGAGGTTGACTATACTACTTTGTTCTCAAATACGATTAAATTTAAGTTATTTAGTCGTATTCCTGTTTTAAGATCCTATCTGGCTAAGGTAAACTGATCTTTTAGAATGACTCTATCGCTCATCATGAGGTCATAAGTCGATTGCTTGTGGGCGTTAGAGGTGCAGAGTATGTCTGTATTAAAGGGGAGTTATGGAACGTAAGATATTGATCACCGATTGTGATGATGCGCAAGGTATATTAGCTGGAGTCACAGGCGTTTGTTTTCAACACAAATTGAACATTGTGAAGAACAGCGAGTTTGTTGATAATTTGCAAGGTCGATTTTTTATGCGTACCGAGTTGGAAGGTGTGTTCGATACTGAAGCGTTATTATCCGATTTAGATAAGGTGTTGCCAAAAAGTCATCATACGAAATTAACCGATACAGGGGCTAAACGTATCGTGGTGATGGTAACAAAAGAGGCTCATTGCCTCGGCGATCTATTGATGAAAGCTTACTATGGTGGCTTAGATGTCGAAATTGCTGCTATCGTCGGAAATTATGAGACGTTAAAACCTTTGGCTGAGAAGTTTGATGTCCCATTTCATTATGTTAGCCATGAAGTATTGAGTCGCGGCGAACACGAGCAAGCGATGCTTGAAGTGATCAATGAATATCAGCCTGATTACGTTGTATTAGCAAAGTATATGCGGATATTGACACCCGGATTTGTTGAGCAATATGCTAATCAAATCATTAATATTCATCATTCTTTCTTACCTGCATTTATTGGTGCGTCACCCTATAAGCAGGCATGGGAGAGGGGGGTTAAGATTATTGGTGCAACGGCACATTTTGTGAACAACTGTTTAGATGAAGGCCCTATTATTAAACAGGATGTGATTCATGTCGATCATAGTTACAGTGCTGAGGAAATGGCACGTTGCGGCCGTGATGTTGAGAAAAGTGTATTGAGTAAAGCACTGCAATTAGTCTTAAATGAAGAAGTCGTCGTTTACGGTAATAAAACCGTCGTATTTTAGTGGTTTAATATTGAATTAGGTATTCTCATTTTTCACATGAAATAGGGATATGAACACATTTCCCTATTTTATTGTGGATTATTTTGGGGTCAACATCCTAACGAGTGAGGCTTGTAATTCAGTTTTCTGTCGATCACTGAGTTTCCCCCCCTCGGTTGTTTGCAATAGAAAGAAATCTTCGGCTCTTTCACCTATAGTGCTGATCTTAGCGGCACGCACATTAATTTTACAACGAAAAAGCACATCGCCTAGTTTCGCCAGTAGACCAGGTGAATCAAGGGTGATGAGCTCCATCATACTGGTATCATTTCTTGGGCTGGGGGGGAAACTGACTTGAGTGGGGACTTTAAAATGTTTCATTCTGCGAGACAGCTTTCTAAATTTAGGTAATTTAGGTGATTGGTTATTCAGGGCCTTAATAAGGGCTTTTTTAATGGATTGGATCCGAGGAAGATGAGTGATTGGACTGCCATCTCGTTCGATGATAATAAAAGTATCAATGACAAATTTATCTTTTGTTATCAATATTGTTGCATCATTTACACACACATTTTTATTATCCAATATGGCCATCACACTCACAAACAGCTTTGGCTTATCACTGTTATAAATAAATAACTCTGTTCCGCCACGGGTGGAATGTTTCGACAACATGACTAAGGGTTCATCTTGTTTATGTTTGAGAATAGCTTCGGCATGCCAACTGAGTTGATTAGGTTGATGTTTGATAAAATAATCAGCGTTGAAGCG
Source organism: Shewanella surugensis (assembly GCF_023284005.1). Taxonomy (GTDB): domain Bacteria; phylum Pseudomonadota; class Gammaproteobacteria; order Enterobacterales; family Shewanellaceae; genus Shewanella; species Shewanella surugensis. The sequence goes on along the minus strand of NZ_JAKIKS010000101.1, from coordinate 2,085 downwards.
TTGCCATAATTTGTCGAGTTCTTGTTCTTGGATCCCTCTGCGTAGCAATTCTTTTTTGGCTTTAGCTTGATGCTCACGCACTCGAGCACGAATATCGACAGGCTTTTCTTTTCCTCTTGCCAGCACTCGTTGGGTTAAAAAATACAGATCCCGTAACAAGGCACCTTTCCAGTTATTCCATAATTTATCATTCGTTGCGCACATGTCGGCGACGGTTAAGCAGTAAAGGTAACTTAAATGGGTGGCAGTGCGGACTTTATCGGCAAAATGTGCAATGACATCAGGATCGGAGATGTCTCGTCGTTGGGCGGTGATAGACATTAATAAATGATTTTCAACGAGCCAAGCCACCAAACGGCCATCATGGCTATTCATATCGTGTAATTGACAAAATTCAATAGCATCTTTACTGCCAAGTTGACTATGATCGCCACCTCTACCTTTGGCTATGTCATGGAAAATAGCTGCTAATACCAATAACCCTTTTTTAGGCAATTGATTAATGATGACCGAGCCTAGTGGGAACTCCATTTTTTGATCGGGCTGAGAAAAGCGCTCGATATTTAATAGCAGTCTATGAGTGTGCTCATCGACGGTATAGGCATGAAATAAATCAAATTGCATTTGCCCTTCAATCTTTTTCCAAGCGGGTAAGTAAGCAGACATGATGCCATGTTTGTGCATCAATGATAATGCTGAAATGCCTTGGGGATGACGGAGGATCTCCATAAAGACTTTACGGCATGCAGGAATGGCCATTAAAGGCGTAGTGAATGCATCTCTTGCTTGTCTTAAATTACGCAATGTTGGCGCAAAAACACCTTGAATATTGATATTTTTTGCAGCATGCAAAAACAAGATCATAATTTGTTCAGGTTGCATAAATAACTGGGGTGATAGCGTCTCTATTAGCTTCCCTCGGCGCTGAAAGTCACTGTCAATGGGCGTAATTTCCAGTATGTTAGTATGGGAAAGGGTGGCTTGTTTAAAGAGTTGCAGTAGCATTTGATTGAGCTCTAACACTCGCCTGACCGTTTGATAGTATTGCTTCATCATTTTTTCAACGGCTAATTGAGTCCCATCGACATAGCCCATGAGTCCTGCCACTTGCGGTTGAAGATCGAATAATAAGCGGTTTTCATCACGTCCAGCGATGAGGTGTAGCGCAAACCTTAATTGCCATAAAAACCCTTGGCATTGCAGTAATTCTTCTAGTTCGAGCGGCTCAAGAAAGTGATAAGAGACTAAATCTTCGAGTTTTGCGGCATCAAAATAACGCATAGCGACCCAAGCGATGGTTTGGATATCTCTGAGTCCTCCTGGGCATGATTTTATATTCGGTTCTAAATCAAAGGCGTTGGCTCTAGCATGACGATCGACTTGTTCTTGACGTTTAGCGAGATAAAACTCACTGCTTGGCCAAAAATCATCTGTTCTGATGCGACTGTAGAGTTGTAAAAATAGGGCTTGTGGGCCACAGAGAAGACGAGCTTCTAATAAATTGGTGGCGATGGTAATGTCATTTACACCTTGCTCAAGCGTTTCTGCGATAGTCCTTACACTGTGGCCTATTTCGAGTCCTGCATCCCATAAAAAGGTGATGAACTCTCCCACTTTGTGTTCTCCCTCTAAGCATAATTTATTATTGACGAGGAAAAGTAAGTCAACATCTGACTGCGGATGTAATTCACCCCGTCCATAGCCTCCAACAGCAATTAATGCGATAGGATAATCGTTGAGTCCGAGATGTTGCCATTGGTTTTTTAGAGTGTGATCGACTAGCTGGCAGCGCTGTGTGACGAAGGCATAAATATCACTTTCATGATTGAATTCTGACTTTGCGGATTCGTTTTGGGCTAAAAATGCATTTTTTGCAGAAAGAGCTGGTTTCATGACGCATCATCTCGATACTGTGATTAGATTAACTTTATTATCTATCTTAATGAGAGGAATGTGAAGGCTGGATGCTATGTCTTTAATTAACAAACGGTAAACCCCCGGCTCTGCCGGGGTGACTCGCATAGGTTTCACCTATACCGCGGTATAGGTAGGCTCAAGTCTCGACCAAAAGACAGGAGAGCAACC
>NZ_JAKIKS010000100.1 GCF_023284005.1 Shewanella surugensis | reverse complement strand
TATTGGTTTTTCATTTGAGAACCTTGGCCGATTTTGTGAGAGATTGAAGCTTATAGGCAGCTAACCCTCTTTTCTATACCAAAGTGTGTCGGTTATTATGGCAATCTAAGTAATTATCAGTCCAAGTTTCAGCCACTTCTGCCGCAGTCATATTGGCAGAGGTTTCAGCTGCACTTTCATATTTTAGTTGTGCACTTGTAAATGTTGCTAGCACCTCGGCTTGCCCAGTGATGGTGGCATCGTAAGTGTCTTGAGCGTCAAGATGCTGACTATGATGCTCAGCTGCGGTATTACTTAACGCATCGGATATTTCAGTTAACCTTACCGCTTCAGTGATAATATCTGCCAGAATTGCCTGCCGCTTCAAGTACATCTAGGGCTCCTGAAAGGTTGGCTTCAGCGGTACCCAGCTCATTTTCAGCAATACTTTTGCTATTTATGACATGGGTCCATGCTGTTTGTGTCTCGATAAAGGCTTCATCTTGATTCATCACCGCGTCCGCTTCATTAGTGAGTGCAGTGGCCAAATTGGCTTCTGCTATCGCCAATGTCGCTTGCGCGGCAGCGACTTCATCGAGCGGATTATTGGCGGTCAGTTGCGCCTCTGTGGCATCGCTAATCGCAAGATCACGTATCGGCTCGGTTACTGGAATACTGGCGCTATCATAGTTTGTATCTGAAATATCATGACCTAATATCAGTACGGCACTGACAGAAATAGGTTGAGTGGCGTTTAAAGGTTGTATTTCAGACCATGTGATGTGCTGATGCTCTTCCCATCCTCCACTAGTAGAAGGTGAGAAAGCAGCGATGGATTCACCGAGAGTATTAACGACGACAAGTTCCCCATCATTGAAACTTAAGATTAAATCACGCTGCTCATCATTATTGTGAATGGTGAGACTAAGGCTGTAACCTTCGAAGAGTGGACTGTCGAAACTGACTGATAGATCAATGGTGCCATGAAGAGGGTTGTCGGCTAACTCGGCGGCAGATAAGGTACCGTCATCATTGGTATCGGTTAATATTGTCACAGTAGGGGCATTAATAAAGAAAGATTCATATTCTTCACTTGGCTCTCCAACGTGAATGGTCACGGTTGCTGTATCTTCTCCTCCGTTAGCATCGGCCAAGGTATAGCTAACTGTCGCTTCTCCGATAAACTCTTCATGGGCTTTAAAGAATACCCCTTCGGTCGATATTGTCGCGACGCCCATATCAAGATCATCAACCTGCACACGGTTAATGGTGATCTCACTGTTTTCGGGATAACTGTCATTACCCAGTAGCTCTGCAAAGGGAATATAGATGTGTTCACCCGGTATGACTTCAAAGTCTTCCATTTCTCTAGGGTCAACTAATGGAATAACATGGTGGGTTATGTCTATTGGATGACTGGAACCTTCACCCGTTAAAATTAGTGAAGTAGGAACTGGCTAAGTGTTACCATCTGGCTGAGTCAGGTAAAGCTCGATATTTTCATGTAACACCCTTGAGACTGTCATGTTGGTGACAACAACGTTGGCTTCAGTACTACGTTCTGTGCCTAATACAAAATAATCGACATAATGAGGTGGGTCATTGGTTGAGAAGGTAAAAAACTCAACATTATCATCATTATTTTCTTTCTCGTAAAACTGTTTCTCAACAGCGATATTTTTTAGATGAGCCTCAATATAAACACGATTGGAATTGTTGCCGCCATGGCTTTAACAAAGTAGGGACCAATACCGTAAACACGAATGTTATAGGACTTACGCATTGACAGAAGCTTGAAAACTTGGGTTTAGGCAAGACTTCCCTTTCGACAATATTTCTATAAAAGAAGCGACCACATCTTTATAAAGATCACACTGATGCTTGTCAATATTACATATCATCTTAGCAGCCTGCATTTTATTTAAATGAACAAAACTACAAATTGCTGCAACTATATGATTTCTTATTGGTTGCTCATTTCGCACTTGAAAATGTTCAATATGACAGACTTGCTTAATTGCACGGTGATATTGTTCTATTTGCCAATGATGGTCATGGATATTAATAAAGTCTTTATTTAGCAGTGCATTAGGATTGTTTGTAGGTAAGTGGACAATATAATGTCGTTGCTGGTATTTTAGCCACATCCGAAAAGGTTTCACTTTACCAAAATCCTTTAACCAAACTTCGAGACCATCTTCTGGGACTTCTAACGCCTGAACTTGCTCCCATTTTCCTTTTTGAATCGATATTCTTCGGTTGCTTTCAACTGCAAACATAAAACCTGTCTGGTGCTTTCTTACCTTCTTCAGATGATGTTAAATACCGATAACCTTTGATAGACGAGTACCGGTAGGAAATTTAGCCACTGAAATCAAAAATCCCACATATATAGGCAAGTTACATCGTGCTGTTGATGGTCGAGTCGTACTTCTTATCATTTGAGGTAAAATATATTAATTTTTTTGAATGACCATTAATTTCATAAACATTGTCAATGCGTAAGTCCTTATTTATATATAAAGAAACCACCTTGTTAGGCGGTTTCTTTAGTTTAAAATATTCTATAGCTCAAGGGCTCTTTGGTAGACTTGCAATGCTCTTGATGGCTCTCCGAGTTGGGTATGAGTGAAAGCGAGAGCCGCTAAAAAAGTTTTTGTTTCTTGTTGGTGACATACTTTCTGCCACCAAATTTTTGCGTTATTAAAGTCATCTTGTTTTTGGTAAAGAGTGGCAATACAGCATTGATAGCTCAAGACATCTGCATATTTGCTCTCCAGTGCCATTAATTGTTTATGCGCTTCAATATCAGTTTTAGTGATAATTTGAGATAGAGCGTCAAAAATAGGGGTTGAGGCTTGGGTTTTTATTGGTTTAAGTAACAATGCTAATGCATTCTGTTGATGTTTGGCGAGTCCAAGAGCATATAAAGCAATATATTCTGGCTGTTTACGTTCATGACGACTTAACCAATGCCAACATTTTTCTAATTCTTGTAGACTCACTTTAGCCGCTGCAGTCAGCAGTTGGGTATTGGTTTTTAATGCTAATTGATTGAACTCAAACTCAGTCAATAACTGCTTTTTCTTTATGATGGGTAAGATGAGTTTTAGGGCTTGCCAATCATGTTGAGCTTGATAAAGCTCAACAGCCAATTTTAAAATGGCTGTTTTACTCTTACTGGTGGGGGCGAGCTTATCGAGTTCTATCCGAGCCTGAGTTAAATCACCTTGTTGCAGTAAATATCGTGTTCTCGTTGTCGTTACCGCTTGACGAGCTGCGGGATCTTTTTCTGCTTTTTCAAGATAAATATCACGTTGTTTAGTGTGTAATTGACGCTGAGCGGCTCGCGCTGCGGCTAAAAAATTCAACGTAGGGATCTCCCCTTTTGCTGCCCCTTTTAGCATGAACTTTTCTGCACTTTCCCAATCTTCTTCTGCAAGCGAGAGTGCGCCCGATAAGGTATGTTTTCTCGCGGTATTTTTTCGCCAGCGTTCGGGTAAGTACCGACTATTAATAATCAGGTTTAAAAAGAATATTAATAAAAATTCAAAGAATTGCAATAAGCTATAAAATACGATAATCGCTATTACAGCAAAGACTAAACTGGTCTCGATTTGATAGTCTGCAATCGCAATATAGAGGTAACCTTTATTGCCCACAAGGAAAGGACTGATACAGAAGCCGATGAGAATGATGGCCAGATAGATAAGAGCGCGGATCATGATTTGGGCTCCTCACTGAGTAAGTTACCATAGTTCACGACTTGGGTGAGCATCTTCATTGATTGGAAATGCTTAATTGGGGTGGTTTCGATTTTAAGCGTTAATAATGCATCTAACGTTGTTATAGTGTCTTCGACTTTAGCATTGCTTAAATCAAAATATTGGGCTATCCATTTTTTAGCCAGTGCTAAAGAACTGCGATAATTGACCTGATCTTGGCGATATAAGGCTAATTGAGCTTGTAATAACTTATTTTGAATATTTTCGATAAGATACCACTGTTGATTGGGCTCGAGGAGGGGGGCTGCATCGGTTGTACGTTTACGAATAAGCACAAAATCATCAATCAGTGCGTGCCAAGATTTGGCGAGATTAGTTTGCCAGTCCGACACTGAGTTGGACATATCATCGTTATCTGCTGTGTTAGCAGTGTTCATTTCTGTGCGGTGTAAAGGCAGTTGCTCGAGATTATCGATGATGTCATCAAGAATAAGAGCAGTACCTGATATATCGGCTTCTTTTATAGACAGTACCGCTGATATATCTTTTGATAAAGCCTTACGTAAGGGGGTGAGTGAAGGATCCATCATTGACTCTACGCGCTCATCCGCGGCTTTTAATAAACTTGCTGCGGTTCTAGGATCGTGTTCTAACCATAATTTACGCCCCGCTAATCTCACAAGGTATAACGCTTCTTCTGCACGCCAAGTATTGGGGTTTCGCTGTGCAAGCATTGAGACACGTTGCTTAAGTTGTGTCTGCGCTGTCTTTAATTGCGTGAGTTGTTTATCAAGTGTCCCTGTTAACTGGCTTTGTTGCTCAGAGAGTTGATTTATCCGTTGATTCGGCTTAATCAGTAAAGACGTCAGTTTTTGTTCTAAATTGACCGAAACCATTTTTTGAGTTTGTAATTGCTGATATAGGTATAGCCCGCCTAAAGCCGCTGCAGCGGTAACAATGAGGAGTAAAAATAGCAACCCCCAGATTTTTCCTGAGCCAGATGAAGTTGGATGGGTATTCATTGGTTTCGCGGTGGATTCTTTAAGAGGAACCCGGTTTTCAACGGGGGTAGATTTAGCCTCTTTTTTGGGCTTCTTAGCAGGGAGTTCGGTATTCTTGTTGTCCATTTAACAATCCTTGAAAGCGATAATGCAACAATGTTATTTGTTGTTTGTAGGTTATCGTCCTTAATTCTCAAGGACTAGGTTATTAGTGCGGCAATCATAGCATTTTGATTCGCCGCTTTGGCATTAGTAACGAACTTCAATCCATAGCTCAATGCCACACTTTCTACTCTTGCACTTGGGACTATGATATGACAAGTTTTTAGCCAATAAAATAATTCTTTTGGCACCAGTTTAATAAGATTGTCGAGTATTTCGCCACTGGTCACAATGATAGTGTCTATTTTTTCAATTTTCCATTGATTTGTGATTTGTTTAGCATCTAAATTAATGGGAGCTCTTTGGTATACTTCCCAATAAGTTACTTCGGCTTGTCGTTGCTTGAGTTCATCCGCTAAAGCTTCTCGTCCTCCCACTCCCCTTACAATTAACACTTTTTTATTTTTGAGTGATTTAAGCTCAGGCAGATCCAGTAAACCTTCGGTGGTCTGCCGTTCTTTATTGTGAGGGGTAAGTGCTTTAATATCAATGGCTAATAGCGCATCTTGGGTAGCTTTTCCGATGGCGAAATAACGCAGATGTTCAGGCCAAGGTTGCTTAACTAAGCTGTCTGCAAATTTAACAGCGTTAGTGCTGACAAAAATAATATCGTCTGCTTGAGTCAGTTGCAGTGAATGATTGGCTGATGTTTGTGTGGCGGCAATAATATCGATGAGGGGCGTTATCATATAAGGAATACGGTAACGCCTTAGCGCTGCAGCCATTAGCTGATTTCGCCCTTGAGGGCGAGTCAGTAGCACTTTCATGTTGTCAAAGCGCCTTCATGGCTGGTATACCGCATCGAGAATGTCTTTAGCGCCTTGTTGGAGTAAATCTTTGGCAAGATTTATTCCAATTTGTTCGGCATCGTTAACGGAACCAGAAGCTTGACTACTGATAATTAAACCGCCATCAGGTCGACCGACTAAACCACGTAAGTGTAAAACCCCATCTGCTATTTCGGCATAAGCGCCAATAGGCACCTGACAACCGCCTTCAAGATAAGTATTCATCGCCCGTTCAGCGGTGACTCGGTAACGCGTTTCAGTATGTTCAAGTGGCGCCAATAGTGCTATTACCCGGTGGTCATTGAGACGACATTCAATGCCTACAGCGCCTTGACCATTAGCGGGTAATGAGCGTTCGGCTTCAATGTAACTTGCAATACGTTCAACGAGTTTCAAGCGTTTAAGCCCTGCGGCAGCAAGAATAATGGCGTCATATTGGCCAGCATCCAGTTTAGCTAGGCGGGTGCCTACGTTGCCGCGTAAATCTTTAATCATTAAATCAGGACGCGCAGCTCTTATTTGGCATTGACGGCGAAGACTGGATGTTCCCACAACAGCACCTTGAGGAAGGGCATCAATATCAGCGTAGTGATTGGAAACAAACGCATCTCTGGGATCGTCTCTCTCACAGATCACCGATAACCCTAAGCCTTCAGGAAAATCAACGGGAACATCTTTCATGGAGTGCACGGCGATGTCGGCTCTATTTTCAAGGATAGCGACTTCTAATTCTTTGACAAACAGCCCTTTTCCGCCAACTTTGGCCAATGGTGTATCAAGAAGAATATCGCCTTTAGTCGTCATAGGGACAAGTTCAACGGTTAATTCCGGATGCGCTTTTGTCAGTTCGGCTTTAACGAATTCGGCTTGCCAAAGTGCCAGTGGACTTTTACGAGTGGCGATGCGGATCAGGTTTTCAGACATGTCATTTTCCGTCATAAATCTTTGTTATGGCAATGTTATCATTGCCGCTAATAGGCTGTATAGCGTAAGGCATGTAAAATGCGAGATATGTAGCCGTTTTACCTAATATCAGTGGATGACCGAGATATAAAGAGCTTTGCCATAATTCCTTATCGGTTAATTAACAATTTTATACCACTTTGACGAAAAATAGAGTCGATAACAAAGGGCATAAACTCACTGCCATTGCGCTGATCTATCCATTTTTGCTCGCTATAAGAAAAATGATAACCGCCAAATTTAGTGGCGATCCAAATTTGGTGTAAGGGTTCTTGTTTATTGATAACAATTTTTGAGCTGTCTGCGAACGTTAATTGCAACACATTACCTGATGCATCGATATCAAGATCTTCATCTTGTTCATCGATGGCATATTCAATAGCGTTATCAATGGCGTTAAACATCTCGTCGGCTAACTGATGAAACTCTGAATCTGTCATTGCCATGGGGAAGCTATCCTTTGTCTTCGATTAAATCTGTTTATTAATAGGTATAGTACCAATGAGGCTAGGTAACTGCACGAGTTTCGTTGTTTATACCCGTGATACTTGACCTGAGTACCTTATCTCTGTAACCATCGAGATCAAATAATTGTTTTATGCTGAGACAAGCTATTATTGATATGTTAAAAGTTTGTTGTTAATCGCTGCTATTAATCGGATATTGAGATGTTGAGAAAAATGAAGCTGTTTTTATTATTGGCTCTTGCTAGTCTAGTCATCTTAGGTTGCGGACAAAAAAGTGGTTTATATCGTGAGCCAGAGCCTGAAGTGACTCAGGCACAACCGCTAGATGAAACACCGACGCAATCACAAGACACCACAACATCAAGTGAAGTCAGTAATACAGTCATTAGTGACGTTAGTAATTAAGGAATAAGCTGTTGGATCATTTTCTCTACAAAGCCAATGAATTATACGCCGAAGACTGCAAAGTGGCAGAGCTTGCGCGTACTTATGGCACACCACTCTATCTCTATTCACGTGCCACCTTAGAGCGACATTGGCATGCATTTGATCGTGCCGTGGGGGCACATCCTCATCTTATTTGTTATGCCGTAAAAGCGAATTCGAATCTCGCGGTGTTAAATGTGTTGGCAAGGTTGGGCAGTGGGTTTGATATTGTTTCTGGTGGTGAATTGGCCCGTGTGATTGAGGCGGGGGGCGATCCAGCTAAAGTGGTTTTTTCTGGTGTAGGAAAAACCGTTGTAGAAATGGAAATGGCGCTTAATTTAAACATTCATTGCTTTAACGTGGAATCAGAGGCGGAGCTTGAGCAACTTCAACGAGTGGCTCAGCGATTAGGAAAAGTCGCGCCAGTGTCATTGCGGATTAATCCTGATGTCGATGCGGGGACGCATCCTTATATTTCAACAGGCCTCAAAGATAATAAATTTGGTATTGCCATGGAAGAGGCGGAAACACTTTTTGCCAGAGCCCATGAGTTGAGCCACATTCAAGTCAAGGGTGTTGATTGCCATATTGGCTCGCAGTTAACGGAGATCCAGCCCTTTTTAGATGCAATGGATAGAATGTTGGCGTTAATTGATCGTCTATCAGCCAAGGGCATAGTGATTGAACATTTCGATGTGGGCGGCGGTTTAGGCGTGACTTATGATGATGAGACGCCACCACAGCCGGACGTGTATGCAGCAGCCTTGCTCGAGCGTTTGGGTGATCGGAAGTTAGCACTGATTTTTGAACCGGGTCGGGCAATCGCGGCCAATGCGGGTATCTTCATCACCGAAGTGCTTTATTTAAAACAAAATGGGAATAAGCATTTTGCGTTAGTGGACGGTGCGATGAATGATTTGCTGCGTCCAGCACTTTATAGTGCGTGGCAAAATATCATTGCGGTTATTCCGCGCGAAGGTGAGACTTATAACTATGATATAGTAGGACCGGTATGTGAGACGGGTGACTTCTTAGGTAAAGATAGAGCATTAAATATTGCCGCTGGGGACTTTTTAGCGGTGCGTTCAGCGGGCGCTTATGGTTTTACGATGTCATCTAATTATAATACGCGCCCTCGCTCAGCAGAGTTGATGGTGGATGGTGAGCAAGTTCACCTTATTCGAGCGCGTGAAACCTTGCCGCAGTTATGGCAGGGAGAGAAATGTTTACCTTAATTGATAGTATTAGTTAAAGATACTCGTTGATAGTATTAGTTAAAGATACTCGTTGATAGTATTTACGTTTTAAGGACTCCTATCTTGATCCAATTCGCTAAAATGCAGGGACTCGGTAATGACTTTATGGTGGTTGATGGCGTCACACAGAATGTGTTTTTTTCGCCTGATCATATCAAGCGCCTTGCCGATAGAAATTTAGGGATAGGGTTTGATCAATTATTATTGGTTGAGCCGCCTTATGATCCCGATTTAGATTTTCACTATCGTATTTTTAATGCTGATGGTAGTGAAGTTGAGCAATGTGGTAATGGCGCGCGTTGCTTTGCGCGTTTTGTTCGTAATAAGGGGCTCACCAATAAGAAAAAGATTCGAGTCAGTACCGCGTCAGGCAAAATTACCCTAAAAATAGAGCATGACGGTCAGGTGACCGTGAATATGGGCGTGCCTAATTTTGAACCGAATAGTATGTCTTTTAATGCTAAAAAAGCGGAAAAAACCTATTTATTGCCCACATCGTTAAAAACATTCTTGTGTGGTGCGGTATCGATGGGCAATCCACATTGTGTCCTCGATGTGGATGATGTGGCTGCAGAGCCCGTTGATGAAATAGGCCGTTTGCTCACCAAACATGAACGCTTTTCAAAAGGTGTGAATGTCGGTTTTATGCAGGTGATAAGTCGAGACCAGATTAAACTGCGTGTTTATGAACGCGGCGCGGCTGAAACACTGGCATGCGGGACGGGGGCTTGTGCTGCGGTTGCCGTAGGGCAATTACAAGGCAAGTTAGGCTCACGGGTTCAGGTCGACTTACCCGGTGGTTCGCTAATGATTAATTGGGAAGGCGAAGGCAAACCGTTATGGATGACAGGTCCCGCCGTACATGTATTCGATGGACAAATACCGCAATGACAGATCTGCTACACATGCAAGAAACAGCACCTTTTGATGAGATTTTGATACGGGAATATTTACGAGAAAACCCCGATTTTTTTGCGCGTTTTCCTGAATTATTAACTGGGATGCGTATACCGCATCAGGAACGAGGGACGGTATCACTTGTTGAGCGGCAACAAAGTGCGCTGCGTCAACAAGTGCAGCAGCTAGAAGAAGAAATCACCGCATTGATGACCATGGCAACACGCAATGAGCAAATTTATATGTTCAATAATGCGTTATCAATGAAGTTACTTGAATGTGATGGCATCAGCGATTTAAGGCAAATATTATCTGTTGAACTGAAGAATCAATTTAACTTCAGTCATGTACGCTTAATTTCGGTGCATGATATCGACAGTGAATTAGCGCATATTTGGCAGAAACGCTTAAACCAAGGTTATTACTTTGGCCGCTTAACCCAAGCCGAATCTCGACGTTTATTTGGCTCTGATGTAGGCTCGGTGGCGTTATCTCGTCTTTCAAAAGAATGCGGACAAGTGATTTTTGCGATTGCCACCCAAGATCCGAGTCACTTTCAGCCGGATATGGATCACTTACTGCTAGATCAAATCAAGCAATTATTGGATCACCTAGTCCCTAAGTGCTGAGGTTTGAATATTAGTCCCTAAATGCTAAAACATTTAATATTAGCCTTTAAAACCTGCTCTCGTTAAACGTGTTGGCCATTAAGTTAATACGTTTAGTCTTTTGTGAGTATGTGGCTAAAGGGATCACATCATGGAGAAAGCTATCTTGGCCGACGATCAGTCCTTGCTAGATTTCGAACGTTACCTTAAAACCGAGCGGCAATTATCACCGCATACGGTGCGTAACTATTTATATGAAATTAATCGATTTATTGCGCTATTTCCAGAGCCAATACACTGGAGTAATGTATCTCATCAACAACTTCAATCTGGTTTAAGTAAATTGCATCGCCAAGGTTTAGCACCGCGATCCTTGGCCTTAACGTTGTCGGCGATAAAGCAATTTGGGGCTTTTTTATTGCAAGAAAAGCGGATCTCGGCCAATCCCGCTATTCATTTACGCGCGCCTAAGCTGAACAAACCCCTGCCTAAGAATATGGATATAGACTCAATCACCCATTTGCTTGAGATCAAAGCTGACGATCTTTTGAGTGTGCGCGACAAAGCCATCATGGAGTTGTTTTACTCGTCAGGTTTACGTTTAGCAGAGTTGGCCATGCTCGATGTGAGCGATCTTTTGCTCAGCGATCAACAAGTCAAAGTATTAGGTAAGGGCAGTAAGGAGCGCATTGTTCCGATAGGCACCGTTGCGATAACCGCGTTAACGGCTTGGCTGACTTTGAGACAAAGCCTGAGTTGTATTGACAACGCCTTGTTTGTGACCGCTAAAGGCGCACGCTTAGCCCATCGCAGTATTCAAGCTAGGTTGAAGAAATGGGGTCAAGAGCAGGCATTGAATATGAAAGTGCACCCGCATAAACTACGTCATTCTTTTGCTACTCATATGCTAGAGTCAAGCCGAGACTTACGTGCTGTGCAAGAGTTACTGGGGCATGCTAACCTATCGACGACGCAAATTTATACCAATCTTGATTTCCAACATCTAGCGAAGGTGTATGATGGGGCTCATCCCAGAGCAAAAAAAGTGAGTGCAAAAAAAGACCCCAACAATAACCAACCTGATGAATAGGAGCGGGTGATGCACATTTTCATTAAGCCACAGCCTATAACGTGTTTAAGCTTCGATCTTGACGATACCTTATATGATAATCGGCCTATTATGCGCCGAGCAGAGCAAAAGCTGCTTGATTATCTCCATGAGCAATTTAGTGCGACTGAGCAGTGGTACCCTAATGAAATTATGGCGATCAAAGCGCAACTGTTACGCACCCACGCTGGCCTTGTCCATGATGTGAGTCATTTAAGGCAGGCGGCAATCGCACAGGGTTTGGTGAATGCGGGTTATTCCAATAACCAAGCCCATAAAGGCGCCGTTGAAGCACTGCAGCATTTTTTGCATTATCGCAGTGATTTTACGCTTTCAACGTCAGTAATGGACTTACTTGAAGCGTTAAAGCAAAAGTACCCGCTCATTGCCATTACCAATGGTAATGTGGACGCAAAACGTATCGGCCTAGATGGCATGATTGAATTTGCTCTTTGTCCTGGTAATGGCATGCGTATGAAGCCCTATGGTGATATGTTTCATTTGGCCTTAAACACGCTTAATATCGATGCTGATCGATTAATGCATATTGGTGATAGTAGCGCTAGCGATGTGCGCGGCGCACGGGAAGCAGGCTGTCAGGCCGCTTGGCTCAATCCTGCTTTTGGAGTCCAGCAACACGTTGGCGTAGCAGCCGATGAACTCAATGCCACCATCACCACACTGGAAAAAACTGTGATGAACAAGCAAAGCAGCCTATTGCCCCACATCTGCCTCTCCAACCTCGAGCAACTACGGGCCTTGCTTTAACTGATATCGTTAAATGAAGTGTTTGATAAATAGCCTAGAGTGTATCACTTTGTTTGTTTTTATATATTTGAATTGTATGTGTTTTGAGTTATCTTAGTTAATTAACCTGCCAATAGATTATCTGTCGATTGGTATTTTTAATGATGAGTGATTTTTGTAGATAACGGCTCGAGGGAACGATGACTCAATTGGATAAGCACTTAGGTTGCAACAGTACGCAGAGTAACTTTACTTTTCTTAAACAACATGATGCTATTTTTCTGCAACTCGCTCAAACTGCAGAGCAGGCTTTTACTAGCGATCCTAATACCACATTAGTCAAATTACGTCAGTTTGCAGAAGCCATAGCCCAAGATTTAGCGATGCGTTGTCGCATCGAATTTGATCATAAAACCAGTCAAGCCGATCTGTTATTTCGCATTAACCGTGAATTACGCCTCGAATCACAAATCATCAGTTTGTTTCATGGCCTACGAAAAGCAGGAAATCAAGCGGTTCATCAATTTAAAACTGAACATAAGTCAGCGCTAGCGGGCCTTAAAGTCGCTCGTGATATCGCCTTTGGTATCACCAAGCATTCGGCGAGCAAGGCATTGAGTTTAAACCAACGTCATTTGTTATCCCTCAAGATCCCAGCCAAGAGTTAAATGCATTACAAATACAGATCTAGCAATTAAAAAGTCAATTGCTTGAAAATAACGAAAAACTTGAAACAAACCAGCAACTCAATAGCTTGCTCGAACAAGAAAAAGAAGAATACGCCGTACTTGCCGAGCAAATGGATACAGAAGCAAGAATATTAGCAAGCCAAGCCCAACTTCATGAACAGGCCCTTGAAAAACAAAAAACTGAATTTGATAATAAACTAAGTAAGTTACAACGAGAGCTCAAAGAGCAAACAGACGAAACACGTAAAGCCATTAAGCGTCAGTGCAAAGCTGTGACTAAACGCACCAATATTGCCAATAGTCACTTTACCCTTAATGAAGAGCTTACCCGTGTACTCATTGACAGGCAACTGATTGATGCAGGCTGGGAAGCCGATAGCGAGAGTTTACATTATCAAAAAGGCACGCGCCCAGAAGCAGGCAGAAACCTCGCCATTGCTGAATGGCCCACCAAACACCAAGCTCAAGGTGGCCGAGCAGATTATGTGCTTTTTTGTGGATTAACTCCCATAGCGGTTGTTGAAGCAAAGAAACAAAACACCAACGTAGCAGGCAAGATCTCACAAGCTGAACGTTACTCAAAAGGCTATCAGGTTATTTCACCGCAAAAAGGGGCATGGACACTCGCAGGGCTTTCTCAGCCTTGGGCGGATGCATCTACAAATTACACTGTTCCGTTTGTTTATTCTTGCAATGGCAAGCCATATAATAAGCAACTTGCCGAACTGTCAGGCACCTGGTTTCGCGATATTCGCAAGCCAAGCAATGCTAAAAAGGCACTGCAGCAATTTCATTCCCCCGCTGGATTACTCGATAAGCTTAAACGCAGTAAACAAGAAGCTGAAACCTTATTACAACAAGAAGGCTTTGAGTATTTAGGTCTACGTGATTATCAACAAAAAGCCATTGAAGCGGTTGAAACGGCATTGGCACAAGATAAAACACGATGCCTGTTAGCCATGGCCACAGGTACAGGAAAAACCCGTACCATTATTGGCCTCATGTATCGTTTTTTAAAAGCCGAGCGTTTTAAGCGTATTTTATTTCTCGTCGACAGAAGTGCCCTCGGTATTCAAGCCACTGATGCCTTTGACGAAGCCCAGCTTGAGCAAAGTAAACCGCTTTCTTCTATCTATAATATTGCCGAATTAGGCGACATGAGTGCAGAGGCCGAAACTCGCATTCAAGTGGCCACGGTACAAGCCATGGTGAAGCGGATCTTTATGTCCGATCTGCCACCATCAGTAGATGAATTTGATTGTATTATTGTCGATGAAGCCCATAGAGGCTACGCCCTCGATCAGCAAATGACAGAAGGCGAGTTGGCTAACCGTGATGCCAGTCAATATTTATCCACTTATCGCCGAGTATTGAATTATTTTGATGCGGTGCGCATTGGCTTAACGGCAACGCCTGCTAAGCACACCAGTCAAATTTTTGGTCATCCTGTTTACACCTATAGTTATCGTGAAGCCGTCGCAGAAGACTGGCTTATTGATCATGAGCCGCCGATCCGTTACGAAACCTTACTCAGTAAAAATGGCATTAAATTTGAAAAAGGTGAAACTGTCTCGGCCATTAACACTCAAACCGGTGAAGTCGAGTCCGCCGATTTAGACGATGAAATGAAGTTTGATGTAAGCGCCTTTAATCGACAAGTGATCACCAAAGAGTTTAACAAGGTGATCTGTGAGCAACTCGCGCAAGAGCTGGACCCTTTCAGCGAAGAAAAACCCCTGATTTTTTGCACCACAGATCTGCATGCAGATATGGTTAAAAGCGCATTAGATGATGTTTTCAACACACTCTATAATCAAGCTGCAGTGGCTAAAATTACCGGACAAAGCGATAAAGTGAATCAACTTATTCGCCAATACAAAAATGAACGCTACCCCAATATTGCCATCACAGTGGACTTGTTAAGCACCGGCATTGATGTGCCTAAAATCTGCCATATTGTGTTTCTGCGGCGGGTTAAATCTCGCATCTTATATCAGCAGATGATGGGGCGCGCTACCCGTCGTTGTGACGAAATGGGTAAAACCGTATTCAAAATCTATGATCCTGTTGATCTTTATGCTGCCCTTGAAGACGTCAATACCATGAAGCCCATAGTCAAAGATCCCAATATTACCTTAGAGCAACTCGTCGATGAGCTCAGTGATGAGGCCCATCTCACCCAAGCGCTCGATACCCCAGGTGAGCAAGCAGGCAGTAGCCATGCCCACGACATACTGGATCAAATCGGGCAAAAAGTGATGCGGGTGATGCGCAAAGCGGTTAAAAAAGCAGAGAATAAACCCGAGCTAAAACAAAAACTCGATCAGCTTGAGCAAACATGGGGCGTAACGCCTGCTAAGCTCCACCAGCATTTACATCAAATGGGTCCAAGGGCAGCGGCTCAATTCTTGCTGCAACAATCACAACTACTTAACCAACTCGCAGAAGTGCGTTTTTTAGCGGGCAGTGACAAGATGCCGATTATTTATGAAGGCCGTGATGAATTTTTAAGCCGTCAGCAAAATTATGGTGTCCATGAAAAACCATTAGATTACCTTGATAGTTTTAATGATTTCATTAAGCACAATGTCAACTTATCTACCGCCTTGTCTGTGGTGGTTAATCGCCCCAAAGATCTAACCCGTGAGCAACTCAAAGAGGTCAAATGACTGCTCGATGAGGCAGGTTATAACGAAGCTCACTTACAAAGTGCATGGCGTAAAAATACCAATCAAGGTATTGCCGCCAGCATTATTGGTTATATCAGGCAAGCCGCCCTCGATGAAGCCTTAGTGCCCTTTAATGAGCGAGTAAATAAAGCAATGCAACAGATTTACACCGAGCACCAGTGGAACCCTAATCAACGTAAATGGCTAGAGCGGCTGGCAAAACAATTAATCCATGAGTCCGTGATTGACAAAGCCTTCGTTAATCAATCTTTTGCCGATCAAGGTGGCGCCAAGCGTTTTGACAAGGTACTCGATGATCAGCTCGATACAGTGCTTGATGAGCTCAATGAATACCTCTGGCAAGTGGGTTAATTGAATAGGTATAGCTAATCGTGTTTTCTATACATGTTGTATTTAATATGTATAGAAAAATGCATTTTCTATACATGTCTAAGGTAATATGTATAATAATAGCCAAAATATAGATGAGTGGATGTGCGCTAATCCCTAGCGTATAAACATTAACCATTAGGATGAAAAATGTCCCCCTTAGCCCACTTGCCGTTACCAGAACCAGAGCAATTAGAGACCAGAGCAGTGCTTAAAATGCTGGCAACGGCCCATCGATATTTAGCTGAACTCAAAGGGGTGGCCGCCAGTATCCCTAATGAGAATATTTTAATTAGTACGCTGACCTTACAAGAAGCAAAAGATAGCTCAGCGGTAGAAAACATTATCACCACCCATGATGAATTATATAAAGCAGAGCTGATCACAGAGCAAACCAGTATCGCAGCGAAAGAAGTACGTGATTATTCAGCCGCATTACGTCAAAGCTTCGCAGCCGTACGCAAGCAAAAATTGATCCGCCTCAATGATGTGTTAGACGTGCAACTTACATTGGAAAACAATCGTGCAGGCTTTAGAAAAGTGCCAGGAACCGCATTAAAAAATGCAGCAACAGGTGAAGTCATTTACACGCCACCACAAGATGCCAATGAAGTACAATCCTTGATGGAAAACCTGGTTAATTATATCAATGATGATCAGTGTTGTGAGCTCGATCCCTTAGTGAAAATGGCGCTTATTCATCATCAATTTGAAAGCATTCATCCTTTCTATGATGGCAATGGCCGTACTGGGCGTATTATTAATATTCTTTACTTAGTCGCAAAGGGCTTACTCGATCTCCCCGTACTCTATCTCAGTCGCTATATTATTCGTCATAAGGCCGATTATTATCATCACTTGCAAAGTGTACGAGACACAGGAGACTGGCAACCTTGGTTACTGTTTATCCTCAAAGGCATTGCCGAAACAGCTCAGCAAACGATTGGCTTAATTCAGCAAATAAAGCAGCAAATGGGTCAAGTTAAACACGACATGAGAACGCAGCTGCCTAATATCTATCGCCAAGAGTTACTCAATAATATTTTTAGTCATCCTTACACTAAAATTGACTTCGTTATGCAAGACTTGAGTGTCAGTCGGATCACTGCGACTAAGTACTTAGAACAATTAGTTGAGCATGGCTTCTTGGTCAAAGAAAAGATGGGCCGCAGCAATTATTATATTAACCAACCTTTATTTGCCCTATTTGCCCAAAATGAGGTGACAGAGTATTAGCCCGTAATGGCTTATCTCATATTTGGTTACATTAACAACGGCTATACGTTGTTAAATTTTTTTAAACAAGAGAGTCCCAATGAGCAACAATGATATCGTACAAAAATTATGGAACCTGTGTGACGTATTGCGTGACGACGGCATTAATTATTCAGATTACGTCACCGAGTTGGTGTTATTGCTGTTTATCAAGATGGTGCATGAGAATACCGAAGCCGGATTATTAAGTCAGCACACCTTGCCTGTGGGTTGTCGCTGGAGCGATTTAAGCGACAAAGACGGCATTAACTTGCTCAATGATTATAAAAATATCTTGCTGGCACTCTCAAGCGGCAAACGCCGTGAAATCGATCTCAATCAGTTAGATAAAAGTGATCCAAGCAAAACCATTGAAAAAACCATCGTCACCGATCCGCTCATTTTAGCTATTTATGCCGATGCCCAAACTCGCCTGCGGGAGCCATGTCATTTAAAGCAGCTGATTAAGTCCTTAGATTCCATCGATTGGTTTAGCGCCCAAAAAGATGGCCTCGGTGACTTATACGAAGGTTTATTAGAGAAAAACGCCAATGAAACCAAATCCGGCGCAGGTCAGTACTTTACCCCGCGCGCCTTAATTGATGCCATGGTGCGTTTGATTAACCCGCAGCCCGGCGAGACTATTCAAGATCCCGCCGCAGGCACCGCCGGGTTTTTGATTGCCGCCGACCGTTACATTAAAGCGCAAACTGACGAGCACTTCGACTTAAGCCAGAACCAAAAAGACTTTCAAAAACATAACGCCTTCATTGGTGTCGAGCTGGTGCCTTCAACCCGCCGCTTAGCCCTAATGAACTGCTTGCTGCATGGCATGGAGGGTGACGATGAAGGCGTGGTGCATTTAGGTAACTCATTAGGCCAAGTCGGCGCCACGCTGCCCAAGGCCGATATTATCCTCGCCAACCCGCCTTTTGGCACCAGCAAGGGCGGCGAGGCCTCCATCACCCGTGATGACTTGACCTACCCCACCAGCAATAAGCAACTGGCGTTTTTGCAGCACATTTACCGCAACCTGAAACCCGGTGGCCGCGCCGCCGTCGTCTTGCCTGACAATGTGTTGTTTGAAGCAGGTGTTGGCAGCAGTATTCGCAGCGATCTGATGCACAAATGCAACCTGCACACTATTTTGCGCCTGCCCACGGGCATATTTTACGCCGCAGGCGTCAAAACCAATGTGCTGTTCTTTACTAAAGGAGCAGGCTCTGAAAACATGAGCGACACGTTAAAAGACGAAAACTGCACCACGAACACTTGGGTGTATGATCTGCGCACTAACATGCCCAGCTTTGGCAAACGCACCCCGTTTGACGCCCAGCATCTTAAGCCGTTTGAAGCGGTTTATTCAGTGCCGCTCGCTGAACGCACCGAAGGCGAATGGAGCTTTACCGACGACACTAAGGCAGCCAGCGAGAAAGCGCATATAGCAAGCCAAAGCGCAAACAGCCTTGAGCCTGAATTAACAAGCCAAAGCGAGAAAGCGCATATAGAGAGCAGCCGCTGGCGATGCTTCTCCCGCGACTACATTCGAAACACCAAAGGCGATTCGTTAGATATTTCATGGCTCAAAGATAAAAACAGCGTCGATGCCGCCGATCTAGGCACGCCCGAAGAACTCGCAGGTGAAGCTATGAGCGAACTCAAAGGCGCGCTGGTGGACTTAGAAGCCTTAATGGCATCCTTAGGGGTTGATGTGGCCAGTGCTGATGTGAAGAGTGCTGATGTGGACAGTCAGAGTGAGAATAAGATCGAAAGTGATGGCGCAGACGTTGCCGCAGGCTCACCTGTTGCAGGAGTGAAGGCATGAGCGCGATGGAGTCTAAGCAGGCAGGTTTATTGCCTGAAGGGTGGTGTGTTACTCAGTTAGGTCAAATTGTAGAGTTAAAATATGGAAAATAATTACCAGCGAAGACGAGAGATGGTATTGGGGCCCCTGTATATGGCTCAAACGGAATCGTTGGGGATCACTCAATACCATTAGTGAGCACACCAGGTATTATTGTTGGCCGAAAAGGATCATTTGGCGAAGTTACGCTAGCTGGTGAACCTTTTTCACCAATAGATACAACTTATTTTGTTGATGAAGTTTTTAGTCAGCCTCTAAAGTATTGGTTTTATCAACTCAAGAACTTACCTCTTACTTCACTTAATCGATCCACTGCTATTCCAGGACTCAACCGTGAAGACGCATATGAGCAAATCATCAACCTCCCACCACTCGCGGAACAAAAAGTCATTGCCGACAAGTTAGATGAGTTACTGGCGCAGGTGGAGCGCACTCAAGCCCGCCTCGATGCTATTCCTGCCATCTTGAAATCCTTCCGCCAGTCGGTGCTGGCCGCCGCAGTCAGTGGCAAATTGACTGAAGAGTGGCGTGGGGAGAATGAATTAGATGCAAAAGGTGATTTGAAAAATGAACTGTCATTTTATGATGATAAGAAGCGAAAAATTGAAGCTACTTCATCTCACTACGTCGTAACTGATCATTTCTCACCTTTATGGGAAATTTCTACTTTCACAGAATTGTACCGTTTTATAGATTACCGTGGTAAAACCCCTAAAAAGTCAGAATCGGGAAAGCGCCTATACACAGCCAAGAATATCAAAATGGGGCACCTGTCTAATGAGCCGATAGAATACTTGAGCGAAGAGGACTATGGGTCTTGGATGACTAGAGGTTTTTCTAGAATAGATGATATTTTTTTCGTAACAGAAGGCCATACTATGGGATGCGTCGCAATGAACGAAATAGGCTCAGATATTGCTTTAGCTCAAAGGACGCTGACTTTACAGGCATATGGCAATGTTATTTCTAAATTCCATTACTATTTTATACTGACCAATTCCTTTCAAAAACTAGTTGATTTAAACGCAACGGGGACTGCTGCTAAAGGGATCAAAGCGGCTAAATTTAGAGGTTTACCAATACCATTTCCAGCTTACCAAGAACAAACCGAGATCGTGCGTCGCGTCGAGGAGTTGTTTGCCTTTGCCGATAAGGTCGAAACCCAAGTAAACGCCGCGCAGACGCGAGTGAATAATCTCACTCAGTCGATCCTCGCTAAGGCTTTTAAAGGTGAATTGACACAAGAGTGGCGCGCCGCGAACCCTGAACTCATTACAGGCGAGAATAGTGCCGAAGCCTTACTGGCACAGATCAAAGCTGAAAGAGACTTGTTAAAAAAACAACCCAAAGTAAAAAAAATGAACGTTAAAAAAAATCAGGGAATATCATGAGTAAACAAATCATAAAGGTCGTTGAAGCACTCAATAAAGCAGGTAAGTCATTGAGCGGACAACAGCTTTTAACTGCCGCTGGTTATCCTAACGACAGCAGTATAGAACAGTTAGATCAGTTTTTTTTAGATATTCGTAATGCTCTTACTCAAGATAAAACGATTACTAAACTTGAGCGTAATGATGAAGGTCAAGACTGGTTTACCTTAATATAGATGAAACTAATTAAGCTAAGGAAAGCAGATGAAAGTCGATAAACTGCACATACGTTCACGTTTTAAAAATCTGAACAATATCAGTATTGATTTTGATAAAGATAACCTAATGACCGTTATCGTTGGCCGTAATGGTTCAGGAAAATCTAATGTACTGGAAGCATTAGTTGCTATCTTTCGCAATTTAGACTTGGGTGAAACACCACCGTTCTCTTATCACTTGGTTTATAGGCTCGGTCAAGAACCCCAAGAAGGACATGACAATAACTATTGGCAAGAAATTACCATCGATGCTGATCCTATCCGTGGAACCTTAGCTAAGCAGTATGATGTTACGGTAATAGATTTACTAGAATCATCACCTTTGGATCCACAGTCCAAAGGCAAACAGGTTTCTTTTTCCAAGCTTAAGCGAGATAAGGAGGGCAATGCTCCTTATCTACCCAAATACGTATTTGCTTACTACTCGGGTCCAAGTGATCGGCTAGAACGTTATTTTAGAAAACACCGCACCGATTTTTACCGCCATCTATTGAAAGATAAATTGGACTTAAAAGGTGACATTCGCCCCTTATTTTATGCTAAACCCCATCATAGCCAGTTTGTTTTATTGGCATTCTTCCTTTCTGACGAAAACAGTCCACAGAGAGCATTCTTACGTGAACATTTAGGCATTGAGGGTTTAGACAGTATTCATTTTGTGATGCGTCAACCGGGCTGGGCAAAGCAAAAAGGCGAATTATTCTGGGGCGCGCGTGGCGTTGTTCGTCGCTTTTTAGACGACCTAATTAAACATACCTTATCACCTGTAAAAGTCACGAGACAAGAAGACAGCTCACTTACAGGTAGTAACATCCATAATGAGTTTTTTCACCTATTTTTACCCAATGTAGATGCTCTTTTAAACTTTTCCAAAAATCTCAGCGATGATGAGCTGTTTAAAATGTTAGAAAGTACCCTGCTTTCTGAAATTATCTCAGAAGTTAGTATTCGCGTAAAAGTGAAGAGCAGTAAAGACCCACTCACGTTTCGTGAGCTCAGCGAAGGTGAGCAGCAATTGCTAACCGTTCTAGGGCTACTTAAGTTTACTGGCGGCAAAGATTCATTATTTCTGTTGGATGAGCCTGATACCCATCTAAATCCATCATGGGCAGCCAAATACTTAAAATTCCTCCATGAATTTGTACCTAATCATAAAACCAGCCATTTGCTAATGGTCACCCATCATCCACTAGCAATCGCCGAATTACAAAAACAGCAAGTACAAGTTATGTGGCGGGATGATAAACATCAAGTTCATTCAAGAGAACCCGATGAAAACCCTAGAGGTATGGGTATTAACCTCATTCTTCGCAGTGATATGTTTGGCTTAAAAACCACTTTAGATGACGATACAAATCAAAAGTTGCTTGTACGTAAGTGAGCGTCCGGCGAACTACGCCTTGCTTAGTTTAACGTGCCAGGGTAAGAGACTATTGAGGTCGCAGTTGGGAGAGGATAATTGTTCCAAACAGTGTGCGATATAATCGA
>NZ_JAKIKS010000099.1 GCF_023284005.1 Shewanella surugensis | reverse complement strand
GTTGAACTTTACTTTTAGCCATAACCATTTATCCACTCAAAGCCTTACTTTAACTATAGTTCAGTTTTAGTAGCTTATGGCTGAGACTTGTCGGTAATCAGGTAAACTTTTACACAGGATATTTAGCACGTTTCTATCAATAAGAATTCCCCAACTTACTGAGCTACACCCGATTTCTGGAAGTGATGCCCAGTGCAGTTATTCCGTTCTGCAACTATTTTTCATTCTTAAAAAGTGAGGCTACAGGTATAGAGTTTATTGATTCAACGAGCATTAAAGTCTGTCATAATTTGCACATACCAAGACATAAGAGCTTATCAGGCTTAGCGAGTCGAGGAAAAGGCACCATGGGGTGGTTTTATGGGTTTAAACTTCACCTCATCGTGAATCATCAAGGCGGTATCGTTGCCGCAAAAATCACGCCTGCGAATGTACATGATACTAAGCCAGTTAAAGACATGGTCGTTAGTTCAATGGATAAACTCTATGCTAATAAAGGTTACATCAGCAAAGCATTAGCCAGTGAGCTACTCGAGCGAGGTGTAACTATCGTAAATAATGTCCGTAACAATATGAAAGCCAAAGCGTTATAATTATGGGATAGAGCTATGTTATAGCCGGATCAACATAAATTGCGATAGTCCACGTGCTCAGTAAATAACTCATCAATTGAGCAGCGTAATTTTCTCCTAACGGATTTGACTTGTGCCCACTTCTTCTCAATTGGATTGAGATCGGGACTATATGGAGGGCGAAACTCTGCTATACAGCCACGCACTGTTATTGCTTCAAGCATATCGCTGCGTTTATGGAATGTGGCATTATCCATCACGATGACGGCACCCGTTTTAACCTTTGGCAATAAATCTTGAGTCAACCACGCATAAAAGACATCTGAGTTTATATAGGAAGAAAATAGGCTTAGGCTGAAAAACGTCATACCGACAATGGCGCCAATCACATTCACTCTTTCTCTGGCTTGCCAGTTGTGAGTGCCGTAACATCGGGTTCCTTTTTCTGAATATCCATATTCACGAGGCATACTTTGAGCAAAGCCACTTTCATCTAAATAGATGATTTCTTTGCCTTGGTTCTCATATTGACAGATACACTCAATAAATTCTTTTCTGGCAATATCACACGCTTTAGGATGTTTTAGGATGTTTTAGGATGTTTTAGGATGTTTTAGGATGTTTTAGGATGTTTTAGGATGTTTTAGTGTTTTTTTATAGCTGATTTTGAGCCGTTTTAGCGCATAGTGTATTGTTGGTTGACCGACATTAAGGCGGATTGCACGTTCCCATTGATAATCATCGGGGTGATCATCAATATCACGTTTCAGTGCCATCATGTCTACTTTCGTTGCGGGTTTATTACGTTTTGAGCAAGGTTCCATCTTATTTTTCCAACGAAAAAGAGTGGCTATATTAATCTCAACATGCTGACTTGTCTGCTCAAATGTCAGTTGGTGCTTTTCTTTGTAGAAAAGCACCTTACGCCTTAAGTCGATACTATATGTCATTCGAGTATTATCGCATATTATTCTGATTTAGCTATACCATTGAAGATGCAATAACAAACACATTACTCAATACCAACAGAGTCAAAAATTAAGATAAAAACACATTACTCAACCCGAAACTCCAACCCCATTGCCTGACTCATGTGAGTCATATTACGAGCAGCACCATCAACAGGTGAACTGTGCTCACCTTGAAGCACAAACCCCTTTTCTATCCAATACCCCACGGCGCAAACCAATTTCTCGTTATAAAAAATCAGCGGAATACGACTTCTGGCCCAAGGGGCAATATTGAGCTCTTGCCAGAGTTTCTTCAGCTCTCGGCCCTTATCCCTAAAGTGGGGATGACAACGCATGCTGCCTGACGCGGCAAAGCGGAGGGCCACGGTTTCATTTACCTTTGGTGGCCGCATTAAAGGCATAACGACTGGTAATACTGATGTTGTTGGTGTTATTTTTTGCGTCTGAGCATCAATCACTAAACCTTTACACCAATAGAGTACTAATACCTTGCTCTCGACCTGCGTATCAATCCCTACACTCATATCTGTATTCGTATCAATGTTGAGTGCATACAAGACTTGGCACTGTGTATCAGCTTCATCCATAACGGGCATACTCATGTTCAAAGCAATCGGTGACTTAGCCCATTGTGAATACGCTTGCGTTAAACGTTGCTCTTGCTTGGCCTCTGCCAAATACAAAGTCTGTTGAAAGCGTCGCGCCAACATATTACCAACCCGCATTTCCTGTTTCGCATCCATCTTGGCCTGTAATACTTGCACCAGCAGCTCTTTATTTTGCACTTGCGACAGCGGCGAAAAGCCCAGTTTATCAATAAAGCCGCGCAGTAATAAGACTTGCCAAGCAGAGTTATGCAACGCAAGTTCAATTAAATCAAGTCCCACTCCCCAAGAAGAAGATGTGAGTAATACCGGCAGTTTACTCGCCACCTCATCATCGAGTACCGTTTGCTGATCACTGCACAGTTTTGCGCTGCGGCTCGCCGTTTTAGCGATACTGGGCCAGCGTGCCTTAAGTTTTGGAATGATCTCTGCGCGAAGAAAATTTCGGTCAAAGCTCACATCAACATTACTTTCATCTTCAATATGAACCAGCCCATATTGATGCGCATAAGTTTCTATTTGCGTCCGCTCCACAGCCAGTAACGGCCTGAGTAACCACTTATCATGATTAAAGACTTGATCTGCCCCCATGGAGGCTAAGCCCTTAGGTCCCAAACCACGCTTAAGGGCTAATAAAACCGTCTCTAATTGATCGTCTTGATGGTGGGCCGTTAGTAACACATCCCCCGCTTGCATATGCTGTGAAATGGCGTGATATCGAGCCGTCCTCGCCTCCGCTTCAATGCTGAGTCTGGGACCTCTGTTCACCGTCACTTTTTCAAGCGTAAACGGTAACTGATAACGTGCCGCTTGCCTCTGGCAATGCAGTGCCCACTCATCGGCGTTCACGCTTAATCCGTGATGCACATGGATCAATTGATACTTAAATGCCGGAAATATCGGTTCCTTAACGTGAAGCTGCATTTTTAATGCTGTTGTTGAATCGATTTCGGCTTGGGCTAGATCTGTTCTGGCCAAATGTGCTCGGGTTAAATGTGCTTTAGCAAACAGGCTCAAACCATGAGCTAACACTTCAGAATCAACACCACCACTGTAAGCAAGGACTAACTTCGCCCCCGCTTGAATATTGGCAGCACTAAGACTTTGCTCAATCAATTCCACTATCTGCATAAAGCGGTACTCATACAGTGAAGTGTTATGTCGTGATGGCTTATTTTTTGCGGCGTCATTTAAGCATTATTCCTGTACCAGCGGCATTATTCATCTCGGTCAGAACACAATTCTGACGTTATCGGATCCCGTTAAAGACTCAAGCGATAGCATCAGCTCATCAGTCGGATTCACTTTCCAATTATCACCCAACAATACCTGACTCTTAACCTGTACTCTGGAATAGTTAATCACCATCGGCACGGCACCATCTTTCCATGGTAATACCACTGTTTTGAGTTGTTCAAACCAATTTACATTGACCTCATCACCGCTAATATCCATTTCAACCGCACTGGCAAAGTGACTGCGCGCGGCCCCCATATCGATAATATTTCTGGCGGTCATACGGTTACCACCGGAAAAATCATCAAAGCTCACCTCACCTTCAATGATCAATATACGATCTTTCTCCAGCAAGTGATTAAACTTCTCAAACGCTTCGGTGAACATCATCACCTCTAAACGGGCACTCTTATCATCTAAGGTCACCAGACCCATTTTAGATCCACGTTTAGTCAACATGACCCGTGTGGCCACCACTAAGCCCGCCGCCTTCATGGTTTTCCCCCGTTCAGTCGGGTGAATATCTTTCAAACGACAAGAAGTATAATGCTTAAGCTCTTTCAAATATTGATTAATCGGATGGCCTGTCAGGTATAATCCTAAGGTATCGCGCTCACCTTCAAGCCAAATTTTATCGGGCCAACGCGCACAATCAACAAATTGCTGTTTATTATCTTCAGGCTCACTGTTAAGCAAGCCAAACATATCATGCTGACCGATGGCCTCCGCTTTGGCATGTTGATCAGCCGCGCGGATCGCCTCAGGCAACGTTGCCATCATTGCCGCTCTATGAGGTCCTAACTTATCCATTGCACCAGACTGAATCAGTTTTTCAAGTATACGCTTGTTGAGCTTCTTCAGATCCACCCGGGCACAAAAATCGAATAAGTCCGTAAAAGGCCCTTGCTCTCGAGCCGCAACAATCGATTCAACCGGTCCTTCACCAACACCTTTAATCGCACCAATGCCATACACAATATTAAGCTCAGTATCGACGGTAAAGTACAATGAACCTTTATTCACATCGGGAGGTAATAAAGGCAAGCCCATACGCTCACATTCATCCACTAAAATCACAATTTTATCGGTATTATCCATATCGGCAGACATCACCGCAGCCATGAACTGCGCCGGATAATGGGTTTTTAGCCATAAAGTTTGATACGACACTAACGCATAAGCCGCCGAGTGCGATTTGTTAAAACCGTAACCGGCGAATTTTTCCACCAAGTCAAAGATTTTCATCGACAAGTCGCCGTCGACATTATTATTAATCGCCCCTTCTTTGAAGGTGCCCCGTTGCTTCGCCATCTCTTCAGGCTTTTTCTTACCCATGGCACGACGTAACATATCCGCGCCACCTAAGGTATAACCGGCTAACACTTGCGCAATTTGCATCACTTGCTCTTGATACAAAATAATCCCGTAAGTCGGCTCGAGTAAGGTTTTGAGTGAATCATGCTGATATTCTGCATCAGGATAAGACACCTCTTCTCGTCCATGCTTACGCTCAATAAAGTTATCAACCATGCCCGACTGCAAAGGCCCCGGTCTAAATAATGCCACTAATGCAATCATGTCTTCAAAACAATCCGGTTGCAGACGCTTAATCAAGTCTTTCATGCCTCGAGATTCAAGCTGGAACACTGCCGTCGTTTCATAGCGCTGTAATAATTTAAAGCATTTAGGATCGTCTATAGGGATCGTCGCAATATCGACAATGGGTAAACCTTGCTCTTTATTCACACGATTGATCATCTGCAGCGCCCAATCGATAATTGTCAATGTGCGTAAACCCAAAAAGTCAAACTTCACTAAACCTGCGGTTTCTACATCATTTTTATCAAATTGAGTAACGGGGTTTTTCCCCTCAGAATCACAATAAATTGGCGCGAAATCGGTAATGGTGGTGGGTGAAATGACCACGCCCCCCGCATGCTTACCAGCATTACGCGTCACCCCTTCTAATATGCGACACATATCGATGAGATCTTTGACCTCTTCGCTGCCATCATATGCTTCTTGTAAATTCGGTTCGACCTCAAACGCTTTACTCAGGGTCATCCCCGGCTCAGCCGGCACCATCTTTGATATTCTGTCGACAAAGCCATAGGCATGACCTTGCACTCGCCCGACATCACGTATCACGGCTTTCGCCGCCATGGTACCGAAGGTGATAATTTGCGATACGGCATCACGCCCATACAGTTCAGCCACATGATCAATCACTTCATCACGCCTATCCATGCAAAAATCGATATCAAAATCTGGCATAGAAACCCGCTCAGGGTTTAAGAATCGCTCAAAAAGAAGATCAAACTCGAGCGGATCGATATCGGTAATGTTAAGCGCATAAGCCACTAATGAGCCTGCACCCGAGCCCCGACCTGGGCCAATGGGAATATTATTATCTTTCCCCCACTGAATAAACTCCATTACAATCAAAAAATAACCAGGGAATCCCATTTGATTAATCACGGTTAATTCAATCTCTAACCGCTCATCGTATTCCCCACGCCTGTCGTTTCTCAGCGCTTCATCAGGGAATAAAGACAGCAGACGCGCTTCAAGCCCTTTTTGTGACACGTCAACCAAAAAGTCATCAATGCTTAACTCTCCCGTTGGAAAGTTAGGTAAAAAGTATTCACCTAAGCGCACGGTAACATTACAGCGTTTCGCTATCTCAACGCTATTGCTCACCGCTTCTGGAATATCAGCAAATAACGCACACATTTCAGCTTCAGATTTAAAATACTGCTGATCACTGTATTTTTTAGGCCGCCGAGGATCAACAAGGGTAAAACCATCGTGAATAGCGACGCGAATTTCATGGGCTTCAAACAACTCAGGCTTCATAAACACCACCTGATTCGTTGCCACCACAGGCAAACCATGCTTCTCCGCTAATGCCACTGCCATGTGCAAATAACGCTCTTCATCGGGACGTCCAGTACGAATAAGCTCTAAATAATACCGCTGTGGGAAATGAGTTTGATAAAAAGACACTAAACTCTCAACGTGGAGATCGTTGCCTTTAAGTAAGGCCTTACCCATATCGCCTTCACGACCACCAGAGATCAACAACAGGCCTGATTGGTATTTCTCTAGCCAGTGATGATCGATCACGGCTCGATCTTGAATATGACCACGCAAATACGCATCACTGATCAATAATGTCAGATTACGATAACCTTCATTATTCATCGCCAGCACCGTAATAGCACAGAGTTCATCATCAAACTCGGGCGCCTGAACCCAAAAGTCACAGCCAATAATGGGTTTAATCCCGGCGTTATGACAGCCACTGTAAAATTTGACTAATCCACATAAATTAGTTTGATCGGTTAATGCCACTGCCGCCATTTTTTGTTCGGCAACATGGGTTAAAATAGGCTTAACCTTAGTAATACTGTCAGACATGGAATAGTCACTGTGGACGCGTAAATGCACAAAACGAGGATCTGACATAAGTAAATTTATCTTTTATTTTATTAAATGAATTAAGCGACTATCAATATCAATACAAAAAAGTACATGACTCTTACTGGCCTATCAGCACTGATTTCGCATCACGAAGCGAGTTTTACCCGTTAGCATAACAGCTCAGTCAGTATTAATCGTAAAGTGAATAGCCGTCAATTAATATTTAGGCTTCTTGAGCGAGTGCGGCTTGTACGGGTCGAAAACTTTTCCGGTGCTGGGCCAACACCCCAAAACGAGCCAAGGCTTCAAAATGGGCTTTGGTTGGATAACCTTTATGTTTATCAAACCCATAATCAGGATGGGCGATAGCCAGTGTGACCATTTCCCTATCTCGCACCACTTTGGCAATAATAGACGCGGCACTGATTGCATCAATCAGACCATCACCTTTAATTATCCCATGACTAGGTAATCCAAAGTCAGGGGTACGGTTACCATCCACTAATACCGAATCAGGCGTCATTGCCAGTCCCTTAACCGCCCTTTGCATCGCCAGCATAGTGGCATGTAAGATATTAAGCTCATCGATTTCTACAGGGCTAGCTGAGCCGACACTCACACACAGGGCTTTTTCATTAATCTCAATAAACAGCGCTTCACGCTTTTTCTCGGTTAATTTTTTAGAATCATTCAGACCTACAATCGGCCGATTAGGGTCAAGGATCACCGCAGCCGTGACCACATTGCCGACTAACGGGCCTCGGCCCACTTCATCAACCCCCGCATAGCGCCCCTGACAAAGCAGCTTTACTTGCTCTGCCGATATATTTTTTATAATGGCCATAATGACTTCCCCTTAAACAGACTAAACAAAAAAGCCTTATTGCTGAATTAATACACTCACGGCCTCTGCCGCTTTAGCACTCGCATCTTGTTTCAAGACTTGATGCAATGCTTGGAATTTCTGCATCACAGGAGACATATCATTCTCAAAAACCTGCGCTACCGCCTCAGCAATATTCCCGGGCGTACAATCGGCTTGTATAAGCTCTTTAACCAACCCTTCATCAGACAACAAATTCGGCAAGGAAAATTTTTCGATCAACATCATACGTTTAGCAATGTGGTAGGTCATCGCATTGACTCTATAAGCCACCACCATCGGTCTTTTCACTAACATAGCTTCCAAAGTGGCCGTGCCAGACGCCAGTAAAATCGCATCTGACGCCGCCATTACCTCGCGAGAATGACCTTCAACTAAAGTGATATCAAGATCCGGAGCATAAGCTTTTAACGCCTCTTCAAATTGCGCCCGCCTTTTTTCATTCACTAACGGCGTCACAAATTTCAGCGCTGGATAACGTTGTTTTAATAGCATCGCCGCTTTGACAAAGGGCTCAGCGAGCTGTTTAAGTTCCCCACCACGGGATCCCGGTAGTACGGCAAGATACCTCTCACCTTGAGATAATCCTAACGCCTCTCTGGCTTGAGCTTTATCACTCTCAAAGGGGATATCATCGGCAAGCGTATGCCCAACGAACGTACAAGGGACTTGATGCTTATCATAAAACGCTTTTTCAAATGGCAATAATGACAACACCATATGGGTCGCTTTGGCTATTTTAAAAATACGCTTGGGCCGCCAAGCCCATACTGAAGGACTCACATAATGAACGGTTTTAATCCCTTTTTCTTTTAACTTCATCTCGACACCGATATTAAAATCAGGCGCATCAATACCAATAAAGCAGTCTGGCTTAACCTGTGTCATCACGGTAATCAACTCACGGCGCACTTCCAGTAATCGAGGTAACCGAGCTAACACCTCAACTATCCCCATGACCGCAAGCTCTTCAAATGAAAACAATGACTCAAAGCCCAAAGCATCCATTTTGGGACCGCCAATGCCGATGAAGCGTGCGTGAGGATAACGTTGTTGTAAGGCTTGGATTAAACCAGCACCTAAAATATCGCCGGAGAGTTCTCCGGCGACCATAGCAAAAACAAGGGGTTTATTTTCATTTGTCATGATGATTGAGTTCGAAAGAGTGTGAGCAGTAAGAACAATGGATGAAAGGGAAGTCATACCCCCATCATCCATTACGATATGATTTAGCGAATAATACCGCGACTGGATGTGCTCACAAAATCAGTAAACAATTTAACTTGTTCATCGTTTTGAGCAGAGTCAGTTAACTCAGTTATTGCTTCATCAAGCGTGAGTCCATTACGGTACACCGCTTTATAAGCACGGCGAACCGCTAATTGACTCTCTTTAGTAAAGCCACGACGTTTAAGGCCTTCAATATTCAGTCCACGCGGCTTAGCCGGAAAGCCTGCACCCATCACAAAAGGCGGCACATCTTGTAAAACAACAGAGCTACCCGCCGTAAACGAATGGGCGCCAATATGCACAAACTGATGCACACCCGACATCCCCCCTAAAATAGCCCAGTCACCGACATGCACATGACCTGCAATGGCAGAAGAATTAGCCATAATTACATGATCGCCCACCACACAGTCGTGGGCTATATGCACATAAGCCATCAACAAGTTATGAGAGCCGATACGGGTTTCCCAATTATCTTGTGTGGTGCCACGGTGAATGGTCACCGATTCACGTATGACATTATGATCGCCGATAATCAGACGTGTCTCTTCACCGGCATATTTCTTGTCTTGGCACTCTTCGCCCACAGAGGCAAATTGGAAAATACGATTGCTTTTGCCGATAACAGTGGGGCCTTTGACCACCACATGGGAGCTTAAC
The DNA here is from genome assembly GCF_023284005.1 of Shewanella surugensis. Lineage (GTDB taxonomy): Bacteria > Pseudomonadota > Gammaproteobacteria > Enterobacterales > Shewanellaceae > Shewanella > Shewanella surugensis. Next base: position 13,476 of record NZ_JAKIKS010000099.1, on the reverse strand, counting down.
CAAGTATCATCACCAATTTCGACACCCGCACCAATATAGGTCCAAGGGCCAATCGTGACATTTTTGCCAATTTTGGCATCTGGGTGGATATACGCTAATTCATCAATCACTGCTAAATCTCTCTACCTACGGGCACACATGATTTCAGCTGAACAAACTAGTTCACCATCCACTCTCGCTTCACCAGTAAAGACGCCTATTCCGCGGCGCTCTTTAATCATTTTTACTTCAAAATGCAATTGATCACCCGGTTCTACCACACGCTTAAACCGTGCTTTATCAATACCGGCAAAGTAATATAAGGCATCATTAGACGGCGCATCGCTCATCGTTTTAAACGCCAACAACCCTGTTGCTTGTGCCATCGCCTCTAAAATCAAGACGCCTGGCATCACAGGCTGAACAGGAAAATGCCCCTGGAAGAAAGGCTCATTGATCGTCACATTTTTGATCGCCTGCAAGCTCTCGCCTTTAGTGAAATCTAACACTCTATCGATCAATAAAAATGGGTATCTATGGGGAAGGAATTTTAATATTTCCTTAATATCCATACTATTCAACTGGTTTGACACTCAATATATTCCTCAAACTCTTTCTGAGTTATGGCTCAGAATCCACATTAACCTTTTTCTCTAACTGCTTAACGCGTTGAAAAAGATTATCTAATTGTTTAAATCGTACCGTGTTTTTACGCCATAACTTATTATCCATAGCGACGGTGGCAGAAGAATACACTCCTGGTTCACGAATATGATTAGTCACGCTCGTACTACCTGTAATATGCGTACCATCTACAATACTCAGATGACCAGAGATAGCGCAATTACCGCCTATGATACAATATTTACCTATCTTGACACTACCAGCAAGTGTTGTACTCCCTGCAATGGCACTGTTTTCACCAATAATATCATTATGCGCAATTTGCACCTGATTATCGATAATCACTCCATCATGAATTTCAGTATGATCAATTGCGCCACGATCAACTGTCGTACCCGCACCAATTTCAACGCGGGAGCCAATACGTACTCCACCCACTTGAGGGATCTTAATCCATTGACCACGTTCATTCGCGTAACCAAAGCCATCTGAACCAATCACAGCGCCCGAATGAACAATACAGTCCGTTCCAAAATGAACATCATGATAAAGGGTAACATTGGCCCACAAACGCGTACCTGAGCCTACAACACAGTCTTGACCAACTACGCTACCGGCACCAACTTGCACATTTTCGCCTAAAATAACATTGGCGCCAATAACCGCATTGGCGCCAATCGCAACCCCTTCACCGATCATAGCGGAAGGATCGATTTGTGCTGAAGGATGAATGCTGTCAGCCGCCTTAGGAGTGCTATCCAATAACTGTGACACTTTAGCAAACCCCACATAAGGATCCTTTAAAATAATCGCATTACCGTGATAACCCTCTACATCATTAGGTGCAAGAAGAACAGCCCCTGCTTCAGTTTTTTCCAGTTGTACTCGATACTTAATATTAGCAAGAAAAGTGATTTGCTCAGATTGCGCACATTCCAAGGTGCCAACCGCAGAGATTACTTTCTCCGCGTCACCTTGGATTTCTGCATCAAGAAAATCAGCTAATACTTGTAAAGTATAGCTTTTCATTTATTACTTACCTTTACTTAAGGCTTCAACAACTTGCTTACTAATGTCAGCATCAGGCTTAACATAAATAGCAGCACCACGTTGCAATACAAGATCATAATCTTGCTTTTTTGCAATAGCATCGATCACAGTTTGCACTTTAGCTAACAACTTATTTTGCTCTTCACCGTTACGACGACGCATATCTTCGTCTAACGCTTTGCCTTTGAGTTGCAGTTCTGCTTTCATTGATTCCATTTTACGCGCTAAGTCGGTTTTTTGTGAATCCGTCATTAACGCAGTATCACGCTGCTGTTTTTCAAGTAAGCCTCTTAAATCTTCTTGCATTTTCTGAACCGCAGCAACCCGATCACCAAATTCCGCTTTTAATGCATGATTAACTTGCTCACGTTGTGGTAATTGCTCAAAAACAGATTGCATATCAACGACTGCAATCTTTTCTGCATTCGCCGCTAATGGCGCTGCTAATAAGACTAAAACCATCATTGCGCGATTAAACACTTTTTTCAAAACAGACTCCTTTTGTCCAGCAATTATTGCCGACATGATTTAAATTAAAAAGTTTGACCAATATTAAAAGAGAAGATCTCGGTTGAATCTCCCTCGTATTCCTTGATTGGCCATGCAAGATTAAACACCATAGGTCCCATGGGCGAGATCCATTGTACACTGACTCCCCATGAAGCGCGAATTCGGCTAGGGTCACTATAATCCTGAAGTTTGGCATATTCAGTCGCTGACATACCACTATAAGAGCTATAGTCAAACTCAGTATTCCACACATTACCCGCATCAATAAAGAAGCTGGTTCGGACTGAATTAGTATAAGCTTCATCTAAGAAAGGCGTTGGCACAATCATTTCGATACTGGCTGTCGCAATCGCATTCCCACCCACTGAACTGCCATTCGTCACTGTGACACTTGAATCTGGACCTGAAATAGTGGGAGTATCACCCGATGAATCTGAGGAGCCGTCACTGGTAGCAGCGGTCGAATAAATCGCTCTTGGACCTACTGTGTTGGATTTAAACCCGCGAATAGAGGTACTACCACCGGCATAGAAATTCTCCCAGAAAGGTAAAATTTGATCGTTACCATTGTACTGGCCATAACCGTTACCATAACCAAGTTTTGCTTTAGTCAAAAAGACAAAATTTTGTTTTCGGGTTAAAGGAAGATAAAAGTTAGTATTAAAATCAGTTTTGAAATATTGCAGATCTGAACCCGGTACCGTCGCTTTTCCATTCAAGCTTTGAGAAGAACCACTCGTCGGGAAAGTACCGCGATTTAAACTACTGCGTGACCAACCTAGATTCAACTCAACATTATTAAAACTTAAAGAAGAATCAGTATTATCGTCATCACTGTAAATTTCATAAAATTGCAGCGCCTGATCGTATTCTGCCACCTCAGAAATGGTATTGTGGCGTAAGGTAATACCGCCGTTCAATCGGTTTGTTTCGTTAATAGGAAAGCCAGAGAAAGAAGACAATGCATAGGACTCATTATTGTAGGCTTCTAAGTTCGCACTACTGGCATCAAATTTACTCCACGATAAGCTACTGCCTAAACTCACCCCATCCTTAGTAAAATACGGATCGGTAAATGAAATACTGGCATTTTTAGAATAGGTATTAGTATTAATATTAATACCAGCCTGATTACCTGTCCCTAAGAAGTTACTTTGCTGCACCCCTAACTGTAAACTGATCCCAGATGCAGTACCGTAACCCACACCAGCATTAAACGAACCTGATGGCTGCTCTTTGACTTTAAAATCAACATCCACTAAATCATCCGTACCAGGAACCTGTATCGTCTCAGTATCCACGGTTTCAAAGTAACCTAACCGATTCAGTCGTGTCTTAGATTGCTCGACTTGCGCCGAATTCAGCCAAGCGCCTTCCATTTGCCTTAACTCTCGCCGCATGACTTCATCTTTGGTGATGGTATTGCCGCTAAAATTAATATTACGCACATACACCCGTTTGCCTGGCTTAATCATCACATTGAGGTTAACCGTCTGGGTCGCATCATCAATCTCAGGATAGACTTTCACTTCTGGATAAGCATAACCAAAACGCCCAAGATACTTGGCATACATCTCTTCGGTGAAGGTCACATCACTGCCGTTATAACGATCGCCAGCTTTAATCGGCAAAATGCTTTCCATCAGGGCTTCACGACCCATTAAATCACCCGTTAAGGTCACTTCTTTGATGGTATATTGCTTGCCTTCGTTAACATTAATTGTAATATACAAGCCTTTACGATCAGGTGTCATCGCCACTTGCGTTGAGGTGATCTCAAAGCGGATATAGCCCCGATTTTGATAAAAACTCTTAATGGTTTCTAAATCAGCTTGCAATTTTTGTTTCTGATAACGACGATCACCAAACAAGTCCCACCAAGCCACATAATCTTTCAGTTCAAGCATTTCAATCAGTTGCCCATCGGTAAATTCTTTATTACCGACAATATTAATTTGCCTGATATCTGCAGCCAGTCCCTCGGTAAAGTTAAATTTTAACTCCACGCGATTACGAGGCAAATTAATAATTTGCGCTTCCACTTTTGCGCCATATTTACCGACGCCATAATAAAAATCTTGTAAGCCTTTTTCGATACCCGATAACGTTGTACGGTCAAGTGATTCACCCACTTTAACACCCGAACCGTCCAAGCTTTCTTGTAATTGTTCGTCTTTAATATCTTTATTACCGTCAAAGGTAATCGTACTGATTGTCGGGCGCTCAATCACTTTAACAATAAGAATACCACCATCATGGCTGATCTCAATATTGTCAAAGTTGGATGAGGCATACAGGCTCTTAATCGCTTGTTGTAATTTTAATGGATCGACCGTATCCCCAACCTTAACAGGTAAGCTTAACAAGGCAGCACCTAGCGCCACACGTTGAAGACCATCTACTTGGATATCAGTCACTTCAAAAGGCTGGAAAGACTCAGCCCAACTATTCCCTGAAAAAGACGCACCGACTAATAACATCGAGGCAAAAAGTTTATTCAATCTCATAGAGCACTTCTAATTATTTGTTTGTCGTTGCTCAGAGTCGGGAAAAATCATTAAAGAGCGCAACACCCATTAACATTAGCAGCATCGCTGCCCCAAATCTGAATCCAATTTCCTGTACCTTTTCCGGTACAGCCCTACCTGTGATCACTTCAACGAAGTAATACAAAAGGTGTCCCCCATCTAGCACTGGCAAAGGAAGTAAATTAATGATCCCTAAGTTCACGCTAATCAATGCAAGAAACCCTAAAAAGTACACAAATCCCACATTGGCACTATTACCTGCACCTTGAGCAATAGAAATAGGACCACTCAAATTCTTAACTGAAATATCACCAGTAAATAATTTCCCTATCATCTTAAGGCTCACAGTTACAAGCTGCCATGTTTTATTAACTGCAGCACCTAAAGAATCTAACACACCATATTCAAGCTGCAAACGCATATTATCGGGCCAAGGCGCCAAAGTCGGTGCAATCCCCATCACCCCCACTATTTGACCTTGGGCATTTTCACGCGCTATGGGCGTGACATTAATCGTTAACGGCTCTCCCTTACGTTCGACCGTTAAGGCCAAAGGAACATTCGCAGACGCTTGCACCAAACTCACAAAATTATTCCAATCTTGGTAAAGCACACCATTAATAGACACTAACGTGTCACCTGCCTGAATACCGGCTTTTTTCGCCGCTCCATTATCAGTAACCAGTGCAATATTAGGTAAAATATCGGGCTGAAACATCTCCAGACCTAACGCCGTGATCGGTAATTCTTTTTCAGGGTCAAAACGCCATTGACGAGTATCGAGTTGATAAGTTGTTGGCTTTTCAAGCCCAGTATTTTGTAAAGGCACCAGACTTAATGACACTTCCTTGTCACCAATATGACCCACTAACGATAAATTAACATCCTCCCAATTAAGGACTTTTTGTTGATCAACAGCCACAATTTTAAGGGGTTCTTTCACCACGATTTGCGCCGCAGGCGATCCCGATTTCGTTCCATCAATGACAGGTTTAATCGAAGGCACACCAATAAGGTACATGATATACAATGCAAAAATGGCAAAAATAAAGTTCGCGATAGGCCCTGCACTGACAATGGCAATACGTTGCCAGACATTTTTACGGTTAAAGGCTTGCGATAACAATTCATCTGGCACATCATCAACACGCTCATCGAGCATTTTGACATAGCCACCCAGCGGGATCATCGCGAGCACATATTCGGTGCCATCCTGACCGGTTCGGCGCCAAATCGCTTTCCCAAATCCAATAGAGAAACGCTCAACCTTCACACCACATCGTCTTGCCACCCAAAAATGGCCATATTCATGGGCGGTGATTAATATTCCTAAGGCAACAACAAAGGCCCCTAAGTTCCATAAGAAATCTAACATTCCCTTCCTCTAAGATTAATTAATATGAAGCAATAGCTTCTAAAGCATAACAGCGGCTTTGCTTATCTAATGCCAATATATCATCAAGTTGATTAAGTGAATATGGCGTTATTTTTGTTAAACAGTGCTCATTCACCCGACTAATATCGGTAAAACGGATCTTACCTTCAAGAAAGGCTTGGACGGCAATTTCATTCGCCGCATTCAAAATAGTCGTCGCTTCTTGCCCCTGGTCACATGCTTCTATTGCTAAGCCTAAACAAGGAAAGCGATTAAAATCAGGTTCAACAAAGCTTAATTGTCCGACTTTAAAAAAATCTAAAGGTTCAACTCCAGAGACGATTCTTTTCGGATAGGATAAACAATGAGCAATTGGTGTGCGCATATCAGGATGTCCCATTTGTGCAACAACTGAACCATCTCGATATTGCACCATAGAGTGAATAACACTTTGTGGATGAATAACCACCTTTAATTTGTCGCTCGACGTGTTAAATAACCATTTAGCCTCAATATACTCAAGACCTTTATTCATCATTGTTGCTGAATCAACAGAAATTTTGGGTCCCATTGACCAATTGGGATGCAGACACGCTTGCGCAGGCGTCATGGAGGCTAAACTGTCCAAAGGCGCGTTTAAAAATGGGCCGCCAGAGCCCGTCAATAAAATATGAGAAATGCCTGCAGCATCTAAATCGCAGTAACCAATATTATGTTGAAGTGCTTCCGGTAAACATTGATAAATAGCATTATGTTCACTATCAACGGGCAAAACTATAGCCCCTGATTGCTGCATCGCCTCAATAAACAGCTGTCCTGACATTACCAACGATTCTTTATTCGCCAGCAATACACGTTTACCCGCTTTAACCGCGGCTATCGTCGGTATTAGCCCTGCAGCGCCCACAATCGCAGCCATCACCGTATCCACTTCAGCAGACGCCACTAGCCCTTTAAGTGTATCTTCACCAGTGGTCACTTGGATATTGAGATCATGGGGTAATTGCTGCTTTAACAACGCTGCGGCATGTTCATCCACCATGTGCGCATATTGCGGTTTATGCGCCAGACATAACGCCCGCATTTCATTAACATTAGTGTGAGCAACTAAAGCAAAAATACCATATTCATCAGGATGTTGACTAATAACATTAAGTGTGTTTTTACCAATAGAGCCTGTCGCACCTAAAATAATCATTTGCTGCATAAATTACATCCAAAAAGCAATATAGATCAAAGTGAAAATAGGCAATGCGGCAGTTAAACTATCAATTCTATCAAGCACACCACCATGCCCAGGTAAAATCGTACCTGAATCTTTAATATCGGCCACTCGCTTAAACATACTTTCAGAAAGATCGCCTAAAGCCGACGCTAGCGCCGTCACCAAGGTCACCCCAATAAGCAAGCCAATCTCTTGTTCTGGAGCCACATAACTTACACCTAAGACCACCAATAAGGTCATCAATAAGCCGCCCACGAGTCCTTCAAGGGTTTTTGCAGGACTCACATTAGGCATCAATTTAGTGCGCCCAAAAGCTTTTCCAGCAAAATAAGCCCCGGTATCGGCCGCCCACACAATCAATAAGACCAAAAAAACCAAGATGCCGCCGTAATAAGGAGACGCTTGAGAACTCAAGCCTTTTAATGAAATTAAAGCAATAAAACAAGGGATAAGCGTTAATTGACCAAAAATAGATTTTAGCATGGGGCTATTGTTCCAAAAGCCTGCGCTTTTTGGGAACAAACACACAAGCAAGATTGAAAAACACCACCACAGGCCGCCAACCACAATAATCCCTAAAAATAAAGGATGTAAATGACCTTGCAGCCACACTTCATTAGTCGGCACAATCAAATTTAACGCCACTAACAAAAGCCCAAGAGTAACCATAAAACTCCATTGGGTCATATTGCAGTTTTTATCGATGATTCTCCCCCACTCTTTTGCCGCAATTAAAAAGACACCGAGTAATGCCCATGAGAAATATTCGGTTGGCAACCAAAAAATGGCACCAAAAACCAAAGGTATGAGGCAGACTGCCGTTATTATTCGTTTTTTTAGCAAAAAAGTTTCCTCAAAAATATGTGATTACGTCTGTATCGAATCAATCTGACTGCCCGTCAAACCAAATCGGCGCTGACGCATTGCAAACGTTGTGACGGCTTCTTTAAAGTGGGATTCATTAAAATCGGGCCATAATGTGTCCATAAAAACCAGCTCAGCATAAGCCGCTTGCCACAAAATAAAATTACTTATCCGATAATCCCCGCCCGTTCGGATAATTAAATCCACTTCAGGCTGATCTTGCATACTTAATTGCGCTGATAATGCCTCTTCAGTAAAAGCCTCATGTGCTAGCTCACCGCTTTGGACTTGCTGCGCGAGTTTTTGTGCTGCTTGTAAAATATCCCAACGCCCACCGTAATTAGCCGCGACATTGAGTACCAAATCGTTATTGTTGGATGTTTGTTCTTGAGCAGATATGATTTTTTTCTGAAGCCTATCAGAAAAACGACTGATATCTCCTATGATATTCAGCCGTACGCCATTCTTCTGAAGCAATTTAATTTCACGCTGCAATACAGTAAAAAACAATTGCATCAATAAACTGACTTCTTTATCTGGACGTCGCCAATTTTCACTTGAAAAAGCAAATAAGGTTAATGATGTGATACCCATTTCTCTAGCAGTACTCACAGCCCTTCTGACGGCCTTCACACCCGCTTGATGACCCAAGACCCTAGGCTTACCCTGTCCTTGTGCCCAACGTCCATTACCATCCATAATAATTGCCACATGTTGTGGCACCGACTGCTTTATCAATTCTGACGCGAGCACAGGCGAACTCGACGACATGTCACTGTCGGTATGAGGATCCATTGACATCTGTAAAACCCTTAAAAATAGCAAACGCCGCGTAGTATAACCTTACACGGCGCCTGAACTCTAGGGTCTGTTGATCTTTGGTTATATTTTCCACACAAAAAACAACGGCCCTAGTACTGGGTGCGAGAGTTAAAACTCCATTAATTCCTTTTCTTTAGCCGCTAACACTTCATCAATGAGCTTAATATGTATATCGGTAAACTTTTGGATTTCATCTTCTGTTCGACGAACATCATCTTCAGTGCATTCTTTTTCTTTTTCTAATGCTTTGACATCAGAATTTGCATCACGGCGGACATTACGAACCGAAATACGGCCATTCTCTGCTTCAGCACGAACAACTTTAATCAGATCTTTACGACGTTCTTCTGTTAATGCTGGCAATGGAATACGGATAATGGCTCCAGCAGACATTGGGTTGAGGCCCAAATCAGACGACATAATCGCTTTCTCAACAGCCGAAATCATGCTGCTGTCAAAAACCGACACGGCTAACGTACGAGCATCGTCAATTGAAATATTGGCAACCTGCTTAAGCGGAGTCGATGAACCATAATAAGGTACTTTAATAGTATCGAGTAAACTGGGATGAGCACGACCTGTTCGTACCTTGGTCATTTGTGTTTTCGTCGCGTCTACGCATTTATCCATGCGTGTTTTAGCATCATTTTTAATTTCGTTTATCACGTTGTATGTCCTTTAAAGTCACTTAACTCAATTAGCTAGCTTTAATCATGGTACCCAATTTCTCACCCATAATCACACGGCGAAGCGCTCCAGGTTCATTCATGTTAAAAACTAGCAGAGGCATATTATGGTCTCTAGCAAGCGTAAATGCCGCTAAATCCATTATTTTCAATTCTTTGTCGAGTACTTCATCATACCCCATAACATCATACTTAACCGCATCAGGATTTTTTACTGGGTCATCAGAATACACGCCGTCTACCTTGGTTCCTTTTAAGACCACTTCCGCTTCGATTTCAATCCCACGTAAACATGCCGCCGAATCGGTGGTACAGAAAGGGTTACCTGTACCCGCAGCAAAAATCACCACTCGGCCTGATTTCAATAAACTGATGGCTTCAGCCCAGTTATAATCATCACACACGCCTTTTAATGGGATAGCGGACATTAAACGTGCGTTAACATAAGCGCGATGTAAAGCATCACGCATCGCCAAACCATTCATTACAGTAGCCAGCATACCCATATGATCGCCGACAACACGATTCATGCCTGCTTTAGCTAACCCTTCACCGCGGAATAAATTACCACCACCGATAACAACACCAACTTGAATACCTAACTCAACCAGCTCTTTAACTTCTTGAGCCATGCGATCTAAAACCTTAGGATCAATACCGAAGCCTTCTTCTCCCATGAGAGCTTCACCGCTTAGTTTTAGAAGAATACGTCGAAATGCAGGTTTTGGATTGGTACTCATATTTTTTCATCCTGATGATGGCGATAGTTACAACAAAACCGCAGCGATAGCTGCGGTTTTAAAGGGGACTGCAAACGGAGGAGATTAAGCCTGAGTAGCAGCGATTTGTGCAGCAACTTCAGCAGCAAAATCTTCTTGTTTTTTCTCGATACCTTCACCCACTTCTAAGCGAATGAAGTTAGAAACAGTTGCGCCTTTCTCTTTAAGAATGTCGCCAACCGTTTTCTTAGGTTCCATGATGAAAGCTTGACCAGTAAGAGAAACCTCACCTGTGAACTTCTTCATACGGCCAATAACAATTTTCTCAGCAATCGCTGCTGGCTTACCTTCGTTCATAGCGATGTCGATTTGAAGTGCTTTTTCTTTTTCAACAACGTCAACTGGAACATCTTCTGGAGACACGTACTCAGGCTTAGATGCTGCAACATGCATAGCGATGTGCTTAAGCGTTTCTTCTTCAGCTTCACCCGCTACAACTACACCAATACGAGCGCCATGACGGTAAGAGGCAAGATTTGCACCATCAATGTAAACAACACGACGTACGTTGATGTTCTCACCGATTTTAGTGACTAGCGCAACACGCGTTTCTTCAAACTGCGCCTGTAACTCTTCGATAGACACTTTAGATGCAGCAGCAACGTCCAGTACAGCGTTAGCAAATCCAAGAAAGTTTGAGTCTTTTGCAACGAAGTCAGTTTGACAGTTCACTTCTAAAAGTACAGCGAAACCTTCGCCTTCTTTAATAAGAATTGTACCATCAGCAGCAATATTACCTGCTTTTTTAGCAGCTTTTGCAGCACCGCTCTTACGCATATTATCAATGGCTAACTCAATATCACCATTCGTTTCAGTTAATGCATTTTTACAATCCATCATGCCAGCGCCAGTGCGCTCACGCAATTCTTTAACTTGGGCAGCAGTAATTGCCATTGTTAAATCCTCTATAGGTAATTCGTCAAATTCAATAGATATAGAACAGGGGCACAAGGCCCCTGCTAACCAATCGCTTGCTCAATAAGGGGAATGATTAACTCATTAAACCTTATTATTCAGCTTCTACAAAACCATCTTGTTCTGCTTGTACGGCTAAATCTTGGCCACGACCAGCTTTCGCTGCTGCTGCCACAGTTTGAGTGTACAAACGGATAGAACGCATTGCATCATCATTGCCAGGAATAATGTAGCTAATGCCATCTGGAGAAGAGTTAGTATCAACAACAGCAACAACTGGGATACCTAAGTTATTAGCTTCTTTTATCGCAATATGCTCATGATCGGCACCGATAACGAAGATAACGTCAGGTAAGCCAGACATGTTTTTAATACCACCGAGTGATTTTTCTAGCTTATCTAATTCACGAGTACGCATTAACGCCTCTTTCTTAGTAAGCTTATCGAAAGTACCATCAACAGACTGGCTTTCTAGATCTTTTAGGCGCTTGATTGATTGACGAACTGTTTTCCAGTTAGTCAACATACCGCCTAACCAGCGGTGATCGACATAAAACTGATCACAAGAAATAGCCGATTCTTTGATTGCTTCGCTTGCAGCACGCTTAGTGCCCACAAACAAAACTTTACCTTTTTTAGAAGCCACGTTGCTGATAAACGCTAATGCTTCATTAAACATAGGCACAGTGTGCTCTAAGTTAATGATATGAACACCGTTACGCGCACCAAAAATGAAAGGCTTCATTTTTGGATTCCAATAACGAGTTTGGTGACCGAAGTGAACACCGGCTTGAAGCATGTCGCGCATTGAAACTGTAGTCATTTTATATACCTTAAAAATATTAGGGGTTAGACCTCCACATATCCCGTCACCCCGACCCTTAACAGGCACCCCGGAGCACGTGTCGATATGTGTGTGATTTAGTATTTACACATAGCCATGTATAATGGCTGCCATCTTCGCTCTGTTAGACCAGATTAACGGCGTACACAGAGTCAAACATAACGGCGCGCTTTATACCATAATTGAATCTTAAATACAAATTTTAGAGTAGATTTAGCGGGCTCATTATATACTGAAAGGTTAAGAGATATCGGCATGAGTATTGTGATTAAAACGAGTGAACAAATTGAAAAAATGCGTGCAGCGGGGAAGTTAGCAGCCCAAGTACTGGAGATGATCGCGCCTTTCGTTAAAGCAGGTGTCACAACAAATAAACTCAATGACATTTGCGCGCAATTTACCCAAGAACAAGGCGCCATATCAGCCCCATTAAACTATCATGGTTTTCCAAAATCCATCTGTACCTCCGTCAATGATGTCATTTGCCATGGAATTCCCAGTGATCGCGCACTTAAAAATGGTGATATTATTAATATTGATATTACTGTCATCCTCGACGACTTCCATGGCGATACATCCAAAATGTTCTTAATCGGTGATGTGTCCCCGAAAGATAAGCGTTTATGTCGTATCGCTCAAGAAAGTTTATATACTGCCATCCGTAAAGTTCGTCCAGGCATGAAATTAGGTGACATTGGCACTAGCATCGAAAAATTTACCAAAGCCAGCAAGTCTGGATTAGAGAAATACACCATTGTTAAAGATTATTGCGGCCATGGCATCGGTGAAGGTTTCCACGAAGAGCCACAAGTTGTTCATTATAAAAACAATGATAGCATCGTCCTTCGCCCAGGCATGTGCTTTACCATTGAACCTATGATTAACGCTGGACGTCATACCAGCGTACTTGATAACGATGATAAATGGACTGTGACCACTTCAGATGGAAAAAACTCAGCCCAATGGGAGCACACCCTATTAATCACCCAAAAAGGCGTTGAAATATTAACTTTACGTGAGGAGGAGGACTTCCCACGGATCATTAATCACTAATTATTGGCACTGAATCGCTCTTTAACACCCTCTTTTCTAAGCTTCATCACTTACGGGGAGAGGCTGATCTATATAAAAAAACGTTCAACTCTACTTATTGTTTTTAAAAGAAAGTTAACTTACCTCCGGCAAAGCCGGAGGCTTATTTGGGTGACGCCCTAAAAGGGCTTAAGTCCGTGCCCAAGGCACTATCTACATTCCGAGTTTTAATTGATCCCGATG
>NZ_JAKIKS010000098.1 GCF_023284005.1 Shewanella surugensis | reverse complement strand
TAGCCAATGCTGAATTTTTAATTAACATGAGGCCAAGAAAGGCGTTAAACTTTCTCAGTCCTTATGAGTTTTTAACAGGTAAACGTGTGTCGCTTATTGCTGAGATCTAGGGAATAATCAGATTGAATATTTTAAATTTAATTAAAGTTTGATAAAACCTCATTCAGCTGATTATATTTTCTGAAAAATAAAAGTAAGACGTACCAAGGATAAATATTTTTATTGTATTGAGAATGAATTTAATTTTATATATCATATACAGAGTTAATTCCAGTAAGATAAACAAAAAACAAAATAATATGTAAAGGTCTCTGATTGATAAAAGGGTAAGGATTAATATTGTTGCGACAATATAAAGTGTCAATGTATTAAAATTAAACTATTTTGTATAAAATGTATAGGAACTTATTATCTGTTAATCATTATTTTTCATTATTGTAATGTCGATTATTAAAACGCATTTTTAGACTTATGTTGATACTGAATTTTTATGGATATCCACCTTAGCTTTAAATAAAAACATATTTTATAAATATTATCTTTTTCTTCAAAAAATATCATTTTAATGAGCGGATAAGATCAAAATATTAAAGATCAAGTTATTCATTAGTCAATATCACTAATTTCATAGAAAGACAGTATTTATCAATTGATTTTATGACTCACTCCTCACTTTTAGCAAAACCCCCCAAACGGCTTATGTAATAAAAATGAAATATTATGTTAGTAATAGGTAGATTTAAATACTGTAAAAATACTACCTAGCGAAAAAGCATTGACTTATTTCTTAGACTGAATGGTGAAAATAGTGATTAAGATCAAAAGAATAGCCTTAATAATTTCTTGTAGCTTGATGGTTGCAAGTGTTCATGCTGCCGTATTACCGAGTGCACAAAGTGATAGTCAGTGGTTTAAAGACAGTGCCGCTCATCTGGTTGAACAGACAGAGCAACAAACCCAGAGTCGTGCTAAAAATGTCATTTTATTCATCGGTGATGGGATGGGGATCTCAACGTTAACGGCGGCGAGGATCTTAGAAGGGCAGCAGAAAATAGGTAATAAAGGCGGAGAGGAGAATTTTTTGAGTTTTGAGCGCTTCCCCTATAGTGGATTAGTCAAAACCTATAATACCAATCAGCAAGTGCCGGATTCTGCTGGGACGATGACGGCGATGGCGACAGGGGTAAAAACCAAAGCGGGTGTATTATCGGTATCTGATGTGAGTTTACGTGCTAACTGTTTATCTTCTAAAGGCAATGAATTGATTACACTTGTCGATTTAGCCAATGCCAAGGGCTTATCTACCGGGATTGTGAGTACTGCGCGTTTAACCCATGCGACCCCCGCAGCCTTATATGCGAAAACGCCTCAACGTCAATGGGAGTCGGATGCTAATTTATCCGATGAAGCTATCGAAAATGGATGCCTCGATATAGCCTATCAACTCGTTATGCGGGATAAGGCAAATGCCTTAACGGTAGCGCTTGGTGGCGGGCGACAAAATTTTATTTCAGAAGAAACGGTTGATGGAGAAGATAAACCCGGTAAGCGGCAAGATGGGCTCGATCTAACTCAAGCTTGGATAGAAAACTTCGATGATGCTGCTTATATTTGGGATCAAGCGGGATTTGATGCGGTCGATGTTGAAAGTACTTCGCATTTACTGGGGTTATTCAACGCTTCTCATATGGAATTTGAAGCCGACAGACAGGCAGATGTCGCTGGAGAACCTTCTCTGACTGAAATGACCGTTAAATCGATACAAATGCTGAGTAAAAATACCGATGGTTACTTGCTGGTGGTTGAAGGCGGCCGTATCGATCATGCTCATCATGCGGGCAATGCACAGCGGGCATTATATGACACCATTGAACTTTCTAATGCAGTACGAGCGGCGGTAAACAGTACTGATCCAGATAATACACTCATTATGGTGACGGCGGATCATAGTCACACTTTGACCATCGCAGGTTATCCCAAGCGAGGGAATCCTATTTTAGGTTTGGTACATAATGTGGATGGTGAAATGGCCATGGCGTTAGATGGAAAACCTTACACCACATTAGGTTATGTTAATGGCCCTGGCGCGGTTGCGGGGGAGCGAGATGATTTATTACTATTAGACACACAAGATCTTGATTTTATGCAGCAGGCTTTAATTCAAAAAGGCGGAGAAACCCATGCGGGTGAAGATGTCAGTATTCATGCGTGGGGAGCGGGTGCACATTTAGTCCAAGGGGCGATGGAGCAAAACGTTGTTTTTCATATTATTAATCAAGCGCAACAGCTTGGTGGAACTAAGTACTAATAATGAAGTACTCACTTTTGGAGCATAAAATGAATAAGACTTTATTGGCACTGACGCTTTCCGCACTGTTTGGATTAAGTGGCTGTAATAACGATGATAATGATGTTTCTCTTCCTGCTGAAAACGAATCAGGGCAAACCGTTGAAGAAGATCAAGATGACATTCACTCAAACTGGAGTGAAGTGAATCAATGGTATATTGATGGGCAGCAACGAGTTGTCGATGCAGAAAAATTGAGTGTGACGAATGAGACGGGGGTGGCTAACAATATTATTTTGTTTATCGGTGATGGAATGGGTATTTCAACAGTGACTGCCGCCCGTATTTTAGATGGGCAACTTAAAGGCCAAACAGGGGAGGAAAATATTCTCTCTTTTGAAAGTTTTCCCTATGTCGGCTTGTCTAAAACCTTTAATACAGATGCACAAACACCGGATTCTGCAGGCACAATGACGGCGATGATGACTGGAGTAAAAACGGATGCAGGGGTGATCTCTCAAGCAGAAGGAGTGACTAGAGGCAATTGTGAATCCACTCAAGATCAAGAGTTAGTCACCGCCTTGGAGCTGGCTGCAATGGCTGGCATGTCGACGGGGGTGGTATCAACCGCTAGAGTCACCCATGCCACCCCCGCAGCGACTTTTGCCCATGTTCCCGAAAGAGACTGGGAAAGTGATGCAGATTTGCCTGATGAAGCTGTGACCCATGGCTGCGTGGACATCGCAAAACAGCTGTTTGATTTCAATACAGGTAAAGGTGTCAATGTGATGCTCGGTGGCGGGCGACGTGCTTTTATTCCTAATACGATAGTCGATGTGGAAGGTAAAAGTGGTCAACGCCTCGATGGCGTGGATTTAACGGCTCAGTGGTTGGCGCAATATGACAATGCGGCTTATGTGCAAGATAGAGACAGTTTTGTCACGATTGACCCGTTAAAAACGGACCATTTACTGGGGTTATTTAACTCATCGCATATGGAATATGATTATGATCGCACTGAAAGCGGCGTATCGGGTGAGCCTTCATTAGCGGAAATGACGGCTAAATCTATTGATATATTACAAAAAAATGATAAAGGCTTTGTATTGATTGTTGAGGCCGGACGAATCGATCATGGTCATCATGCTGGCAATGCTGCTCGCGCCTTACACGATACGATTGCCTTGTCGCAAGCGGTACGTATTGCGATGGAGAAAACATCGATAAAAGACACCTTGTTAATCGTCACCGCCGATCACAGTCATGTGATGACGATTGGTGGCTATCCTGTTCGGGGGAATCCTATTTTAGGTTTAGTCAAAAGCACGGATGCCAATGGACTGGCTGAATTAACTCATGCAACGGACAGTAATGGCTTACCTTATACGACATTAGGTTACGCCAATGGCTTAGGGTATACCCCATTAGCCGTTGGCGGTGATGAGCGTTATGATCATCCAGCATCAACAGGCCGAGTGGATTTAAATTATGTCAATACGCAAAGTGCAAGCCATCATCAAGAAGCGCTTATTCCACTGAATAGCGAGACCCATGGAGGTGAAGATGTGGCTATCTTTGCTCAAGGCCCTGGCGCGCATTTAGTCCAAGGTACCGTAGAGCAAAATCATATTTTTCATGTGATTAATCACGCCGGAAATTTATTGGGTAAAGCCCAAGCTGAGCAGTAAAATAGTAAGAATGGCAAGCTTAATAGCCGACGTCTATTGAGCTTGCTGATATAAAAAATATATCCGATATATCGGATAGAAAGTGATTGTATTTTATTCTACCGCTAAAAACTCATCTACACTTTGTTTTGTAAAAATACAAAACAAAAGTGTAAATAACTTTCAGGGGAATGAGTAGATGAAGAGAAAATCGATATTTTGGTATGCCATTGGCTATGTTTTTTTTAGTATTTTATTGTTAACTGCATGCAGTGATGATAACGATAATGAAGATATTTACGATAGGTTTTTTGTTGAACCTGAAACACGGGTATCGTCCGATGGCATACTTAGTACAACATTAACCGCGGCTTTCACAGAAAATACCATTACATATGTTGAAACCGGTGAGCTGATCACCGTTAATACCCCTAACTATGAGGGCAGTTTAGTCGGGCCGACACTTATCTCAATCCTGGTGATATTCTATCCATTAAAATAGTGAATGATTTGCCTGATAATCCTGAAATCCAGCGTGGTGGGGCTTTTCCACATGATCCTTACTCCACTAATTTTCACAGCCATGGTTTGAATGTCTCACCAGAGGGGTTATTGGACAATCCTTTCCGACATATGTTACCCGGTAGCACCCATGATGTGGTAATTAAACTGCCTGACGATCATGCTTGTGGTACCTTTTGGTATCACCCGCATAAGCATGGCAGTATTGCAATGCCTTTCTTTGGCGGCATGTATGGTTTACTTATCGTGACGAGATGCTCCGATGGATTAGAAAGCGTGCCAGAAGTGGCGGCGGCAAAAGAGCATGTCATGATTTTAGGGAGCATTAGAACGGATCAAAGTGGTGATGTGCCTCTATATAATGAAGATGCAACAGAATTCTCAGACGGTGATGCTGGCCTTTGGAGCAGTTATACAGATGGTTTACTTTTCATGACCAATAATGGATTGACCGATCAAACCCTTTTTATGCGCCCTGGAGAAGTGCAACGTTGGCGTCTTTTGAATGCGGCAGCCGGGCTTAATAAGTTAGTTTCTCTAGAAGGGCACAGTTTACATTTACTTGCAAATGATGGATTAACGTTAAAGAAAATGAAAACGTTAGAGGTTGAAGAGCCTTTTGTTTTAGGCGCAGGTAATCGTCTCGATGTATTGATCCAAGCGGGTGAACTCGGTGTTTATTTATTACAAGTTGCTGATCCTATAGGCATTAAACTATCTGCCTCTGCAACGGGTATCGATCCCGATACTCGACGTTCGAGAGTCGGAGGTGATTTTCCAAGTCCAGATTATCCGGTAACCTTAGCGACAGTAATAGTGAGTGAGGAAGAGATGTCCATGTCTTTGCCAAGCGGAGACTTACCCGAGTCTGATGGGTTGCCCAGCATGGAAACAATGTTAAATACAGAGCCAGCTGAAATACGTAATGTGGGTTTTGAAAGCTGTGGCGGAGAACAAACAGACGAAAATCGTTTACCTTCATGTGGCTGGTATTATGAGGAGTATGATACGGACTATTGGGGCGGTATTGACTTTGAGAACTTATTGATGATGCGCAATGAAGATGATCAAGGAGAAGACAATCCAGATGATGATCTTGCTATGCCGCAGATTAATTATACCACTGAAGGCTTATTTGCGAGAAGTGAACCGATGTTTGAAATGGCGGCTGGCAGCATAGAAGAATGGACAGTATATAATTATACGTTTTCAGATCATCCTTTTCATATCCATACCAACGCCTTTTTGTTGACCGAGGTAAATGGGACCGAACTTGAGATACCACAATGGCATGACACTGTTGTTGTACCTGCGGCGACGGGAGTTCGAGGTGGGGGAAATATTAATGATGCGACGCCGGGCTCAATCACCTTTAAAACTTATTTTAATCCTGAGTATTCTGGAGAAATATTGATGCATTGTCACATTATTACCCATGAAGATATTGGCATGATGTAAAGAGTCGATATTTTACCGGATATGGGCAGTATGCTGATGGAGAAAAGTACCGAGAATATCATTTTACACTAAGCTTGATGAGTTAGGTTCGATGAGCTCAGTGTGATAAAGAATAGGTGATGAGCTCAGTGTGATAAAGAATAGGTGATGGGTATGGGTCTAGATAACTTACTGTATTTGAAGGGTATTGGTTCTGAGTACGTTAATTATAAAGGGGAGTTAGTCTCTATTCCATCAAAGGATAGAGAGGGAGTACTGCGCTGTTTATTATCCAAATCGAGTCAAGTTATTGATGAAAATGAACTCGATTTACCTCTGACACTAGACCAGATCCACGCAGGTATAATTGAGTTGGCGCATAAGCCCTGGACTCTACCTTTACCTCGTTTTCAATATTGTTATTTAGATCAATTAAAAGTGAATTTGTTTCTTCCTCACTCTTATCAGAACAAGATAAAATTGAGTATTGTGGACCCACAAAGCGTCTTGTGGACTCAAACGATAGACATCGATGCGATGACTATCATTGAAGAACACGCTATTGATGATAAGCCCTATGTTAAGTATCAAATCATGTTGGAAAGTAAAGCAGTAAAGTCAGTATTAACACTTGGGTATCATAATTTTAGTTTAGTATTGATCGGTAAGCGAACAGACCGATATGCTGGGCGTTTAATGGTCGCGCCCAGACAGGCTTTTCGGGGGCACTTTTATCATGAAGCCAATGACCGACAATGTCATAAACCATGGGGGATAAATACTCAGTTATATAGCTTACGCAGTGAAAGGCAGTGGGGGATTGGAGATTTTATTGATTTAACACAGTTAATTAAAATCATTGCTGCGCAGGGGGGCCATTTTATATTACTTAATCCATTGCATGCATTGGATATCAAAGATCCCGAGCAAGCCAGTCCCTATAGCCCAACAGACAGGCGGCGACTTAACCCTCTTTATATTGGCATTGATCAGGTTAAAGAATTTCGCTATATCGAGACTAAAATTCAAATGCCCCAATGGCAAGCCCAAATTGATGATTTAAATGAAACGGATTGGATCGATTACGCCAGTGTTTTCACGCTTAAATATCAGTCTTTTGTGTTGTTGTATCAGGCTTTTTGTGAGCATGAAGAAAATAAAAACACCCTTAGATACCAGGCGTTTATTGCATTTATTCGTGATGAAGGCAGTGCATTGCAAGAATTTGTGTTAAGGGAAGATGTTGTATTTGAACACAGTAATAATGGCATGCCAGTCGATAAGACTTTTTTTTGTTATTTACAATTTATTGCTGAAGAGCAATTGGCTGATTGTCAAGAATATGCCAAAGAGCAAGGCATGTCGATTGGACTCATTCGTGATTTGGCGGTGGGTGCCAAAAAAAAGGGGGCTGAAGTTGGATCCCATTTACCTCAATATGCGACGCGGATCAGCATTGGGGCTCCTGCTGATGATTTGGCGCCTCAAGGACAGAATTGGTGTTTAACACCTTTTGATCCGATCAATTTGCAACAATCGGCTTTTGAGCCTTTTATTCAATTAGTGCATCAAAATATGCGCCATTGTGGTGGGTTGAGAATTGATCATGTGGTGGGGTTATTACGTTTATGGTGTTGTCCTGTCAATCCATCAAGAGGGCAAGGGGCTTATGTTTATTATCCTATGGATACCTTGATAGCGATTATTAATTTAGAGAGTCAGTTAGCCCAGTGTTGTGTGATAGGTGAAGACTTAGGCCTGATCCCCGATGAATTGACTCAAGCCGTTGCCAATGCAGGTTTTTATGCCAATGAGGTTTTTTATTTCTGTAAAGATTGGCAGGGTTTTTATGCCCCTCAAGATTACAAAAAACAAAGTTTAATGATGCTGGCTAATCATGATGTGCCCACGTTGGCGGCTTGGTGGGCGAATTGTGATTTACATCTGCGCTTTAAATTATCACTTATCGAGTCTGATGATGAATTAAAAGGGCTATTAAAAAGGCGCTCGGAAGAAAAGCAGCAGCTATTAGATATCCTCATCTGGCAAGGTTTATTAGAGCATGACATCGATATCAATACATTGGCTTTTTCAGCATTACTAACAGCTTGGGTGACCTTAGCCGCATCAGGGGCATCGCAGCTATTTAGCGTACAGTTATGTGATTTATTGGCCGACATTCATGGCGTGAATATTCCAGGTACCTGGCAAGAATACCCAAATTGGCAGAGAAGGTTAACGTCAACATTAACCGATTTGGAACAAGATAATCGGGTGTTGCAATTATTCGATGATATCCGCTCTCAAAGGCAACCTAACCCATAAATATTGATCAACATAAAGGGTGTTAATGACAGAGATGAAAGTGAATGGATAAAACGAACAAAGCGCAGAATATTACTTATGCTGATCATGACTTTCTGCGTATTTATTATGATGAGTCATCCAAGAAGTGGCCATTGGGCATACATTGTTTAGAGGAAGGGGCTGAGCAGACGGGCAGTTTGAGCGTCACGGTTTTTTTGCCAGAAGCCATCAGTGTGGACGTGGTGTCACTAACAGATGCACAGAACGTTGTCACTATCGGTCAAATAAATGAGCATGGGCTTTTTTCAGGGGTCGTGGCGCGAAGTAATAAACCCTTTCTTTATAAATTAATCGTGCAATACCCTTTAGGTATTGAAGAGATTATCGATCCCTATCAATTTCACAGCTTAGTCTCAGAAAGTGATGTGTACTTATTTTCAGAAGGTTGCCAGTATCAAGCCGAACATTTTTTAGGGGCTAATTGGCATGAGCCATCGAATATCTCTGGTGTATTGTTTTGTGTTTGGGCTCCGAACGCACAGCGAGTCGCCATTGTGGGAGATTTTAATCACTGGGATCCTCGCCGTCATTCGATGCGCAAACATGAGAGTAGTGGCATTTGGGAGCTGTTCATTGCCGATGTTGAGGAGTATCAACATTATAAATTTGAAATATTAACCCATACAGGCGAAGTACTACGTAAGGCCGATCCTTTTGCTAAACAAATGGAGTCGGCGCCGGGTAATGCGGGCGTCATTCCCAGTCAGCGGCAGTATCAGTGGCGCGATAAACCTTGGCTCATCAAGCGTGCGCAATCGCGTTGGCATATGTCGGCAATATCCATTTTTGAGGTTCATTTGGCGTCTTGGCGTCGTAAAACTCAAGGTGACTCTGTTTATTTAAATTATCAGGACTTGATTGAGCAGCTCATTCCTTATGTGCAGGAAATGGAATTTACTCACTTACAATTGATGCCGATCAGTGAATATCCTTTTGATGCGTCTTGGGGGTATCAGCCTATCGGCATGTATGCACCGAGTTATCGATTTGGTGATCCTATGGGATTAAAACGCTTTATTGATGCTTGCCATCAAGCAGGAATTAGCGTGATTTTAGACTGGGTGGCGGCGCATTTTCCTAAAGATCCCCATGGACTAGCCACTTTCGATGGCACCTGTTTATTTGAGCATGCCGATCCCTTAAAAGGTGAGCATCCCGATTGGGACACCCTGATTTATAATTATGATCGTTCTGAAGTGAGAAGTTATCTACTGAGTAACGCGTGTTATTGGTTACGAGAATTTCACTTTGACGGTCTTAGGCTTGACGCCGTGTCCTCTATGCTCTATCTCGATTACAGTCGAAAAGCGGATCAATGGCGCCCTAATCAATGGGGAGGCAATGAAAATTTAGAAGCGATTGCCTTTTTACGATTATTAAATCAAGTGGTTTATCAAGATTTCCCCGGTATTGTGATGATAGCGGAAGAGTCAACGGCTTGGCCGGGCGTGACGCATCCCACGACTCAGGACAACAGGGCATTAGGTTTTGGTTTTAAATGGAATATGGGCTGGATGAATGACACTTTGGCTTATCTAAAGCGCGATCCTATTCATCGACACTTTCATCATAAGGAAATGACATTCAGTTTAGTTTATTGTTTTAATGAACAATTTATTTTGTCATTAAGCCATGATGAAGTGGTGCATGGTAAAGGGACCTTACTCGAAAAAATCCCCGGCGATGATTGGCAGAAGTTTGCCACATTACGAAGTTATTATGGTTTCATGTGGGGGCATCCCGGTAAAAAGTTATTGTTTATGGGAGGAGAGTTTGGTCAGCGTCAGGAATGGGATCATGACAAAGGTTTAGATTGGTCATTATTAGTCCATTTTTCACATTTAGGCCTGCAAACTTGGGTGAAAGATTTAAATCATCTTTACCGTACCAGCGGGGTTTTGTTTGAAAATGATCATCAAATCAGCAGCTTTCAATGGTTAGATTGTGATAATCATATCGACAGTATTTTTGTCTTTGTGCGCTATGGCGTTACTGATGATAGGCACCTTATCTTTGTCGTTAATATGCTACCAGATGTGAAATATCATTATCGTATTGGCTTGCCGAAAAAGAGCCTTTATCGAGAGTTACTCAATAGTGATAGTGAATATTATGGCGGCTCTAATAAAGGCAATACTGGGTTCATCATAGCGCATGAAGAGGCTTATCAAGGTATGGCACAAAGTGCGCTAATAACGGTGCCGCCTTTAGGGTGCTTAGTATTGGCGCCAATGGCACTGATTGAAGATAAATAAGCGATTTGATGGTGTTGTTGAGTCTGAAAGTGATCCACGCTTTTTGGGGGAAATAGAATGGAAATCACAGAGGGAAAAGCCTATCCATTAGGCGCAACGATTGATGATGGTGGGGTGAATTTTGCCCTTTTTTCAGCCCATGCGACTCAGGTTATATTATGCCTTTTTGATGAGGAAGGTCGGCAGGAGTTATATCAATTACCATTGCCAATGAAAACCCAAGATATTTGGCATGGTTATGTGACTGGAGCCAGCAGTCAAACGCTCTATGGTTATCGGGTGGATGGCCCTTTCCAGCCGCTTTCAGGGCACCGCTTTAATCGACATAAGCTTTTACTCGATCCTTACGCTAAACAGTTGGTGGGTCCTCGCATTGAGCATACGAGTTTGTATGCTCATCAAAAGTTGCCCTTGAATGGTAAACACAATACGGGACATGAAGCTGAACATGAGGGAGATGACTTATCCTTTGACAGTCAAGATAGTGCCCCCTATATGCCTAAGTGTAAAGTGGTCGATCATCGTCATTTAGCGCCTATTCCTTTGGTTAATAAAGTTAAAGGCTATCAAGACAAAGCAAGGCCACTATCAGAAAGTATATTTTATGAATTACACGTCAAAGGTTTCACTCAACGTCACCCTAAGTTGCCAGAGTCAATAAAAGGCACTTTTCTCGGATTATGTGATGCTAATGTTATCCAATATTTAGTGGATTTAGGCGTGACATGTGTTGAGTTAATGCCAGTGCAGTCTTTTTTTGATGAAGCTTTTTTACATGACAAGGCGCTGACTAATTATTGGGGGTATAACAGTATCGGCTTTTTTACGCCTCATCATGCTTATCTTGTTAATGATGACGTTTTTGAATTTAGGCACATGGTGACTGAGCTGCATAAGGCGGGGATCGAGGTTATTTTAGATGTGGTGTATAACCACAGCGCCGAAGGAAATCGCTTAGGGCCTTGTTATAGTTTTAAAGGCATCGATAATCTGAGTTATTACCGTTTGGTTGCCAGTGAGCCTCGATATTTCATTAATGATACCGGCTGTGGTAATAGCTTGAACCTAGCCCATCCAAGAGTCATGCAATTAGTGACGGACTCTTTACGTTATTGGGTTGAAATTATGGGCGTTGATGGGTTTCGTTTTGATTTAGCCTCGACGTTAGGCAGAGAGGTGCACGGCTTTGACTCCGGTGCAGGTTTTTTTGATGCCATTGCCCAAGACCCTATTTTAAGTCAAGTGAAGCTCATTGCTGAGCCTTGGGATTTAGGCCCCGGTGGCTATCAGCTGGGGCAGTTCCCTATAGCATGGAGTGAATGGAACGATCGATATCGAGATGCTATAAGGCGTTTTTGGCGAGGAGATGCAGGAATGCTCCCGGAGTTTGCCAGGCGCTTTCATGGTTCCAGTGATTTATTCGAGCATTCGAGAAAGCCTCCTTCAAGTAGTATCAATTTTATTACCTGCCATGATGGATTGACTTTATTCGACTTGGTGAGCTACAACAATAAACATAATGAGGCCAATGGCGAAGATAATCGTGATGGTCGCCAAGAAAACTTTAGTCATAATTATGGTGAGGAAGGCCCTACGGATGATCAAGCGATTAACCAGGTTCGAGCGAGGCAATGTCGTAATCTATTAACCACGCTGTTGTTATCTCAAGGTGTGCCGCTGTTATTGGCTGGAGATGAAGTCGGACGGACTCAAATGGGTAATAATAATTCTTATTGCCAAGATAATCGTTTGAGCTGGCGAGATTGGACAAATACGCCATACTCAGATGCGATGTTTATTTTCACTCAGAAGTTAATCCAAATACGCAAACGTTTTCCTCTCTTATGTCATTACGAATATGTGCATAACAGCATCAATGAAATGACGCCGGGTTTAGATTGGTATTGTCGTCAAGGCTTGGCGATGACAAAGCAATTATGGGGGGAGACACAAACACGCACGTTAAGTCTGGTGATCAGCGGCAAATTGGAAGGTGAAGAGAACGGGCAGCAAGCATTATTATTGTTATTAAATAATGAACAACAGAGTTTGGAATTTACGTTACCCACACTTATCCATTTTCATCCGTGGGATTGTTTGTTGCACAGCCAAGATCATGAGCTTGATGTTAATGACGCTAGTCATAAAGTGAATGAATGCCAGCGTCAGTATCAACTTCAAGATCGCAGTCTTATGTTATTTCATGCGAAAGTGATAGGAGATAAAGAATGACTTCTTACCACCCTAAATCGAATAGTGATCTTGCTAACCCAATGAAGTTACAGATGAATAAGCAAGATGAAAAGGGCAGTAAAGCGATGACTAAAGAGCATGTTGAAGGCGAATTTGCTGATTATCCCTATTGCAATAGTTGTGATCCTTTAGCGGCGACGTTTCAACGACTCGTGGTGAATGGATTGTGCCGAGAGGAGAATAATCCCTACGATTTTTTTCATGCTTTAGCCCTTAGCGTGAAAGAACAAATGATGCATGATTGGCGTCGAACGCGTTATCAAGATCGCCACGCTGAGCGTAAACAAGTGGCCTATCTTTCTCTTGAGTTTTTAATGGGCCGGGCACTGGGTAATGCCTTGCTTAATTTAGACTTAGAAGAAGAAGCCAAGCAGATCATCAGCCAATACCAAGTGAATTTAGCACAATTAGAAGCCCTTGAGCACGATGCGGGCTTGGGTAATGGAGGCTTGGGCCGGTTAGCGGCTTGTTTTCTCGATAGCTGTGCATGCATGGATTTATCGGTGACGGGGTATGGGATCCGCTATGAATATGGCATGTTTACTCAAAAAATCATCAATGGTTATCAAATCGAGCAAGCTGACCGTTGGCTTAAAGGCGGACATCCTTGGGATGTCATTGCCCCTAACCATAATGTGTTGGTGCCTTTTTATGGTCGGACTGGATCCCATGTGGATCATGATGGATGCCTACACCATACATGGGTGGATACCCAAGATGTTATTGCCGTTGCTTATGATGTGCCTGTCCCAGGTTACCGTAATCACAGAGTGAATACCCTCAGGCTTTGGAAGGCGCAAGCCACTGAGGGGTTTGATTTAGAAGAGTTTAATCAAGGGGACTATACTGAAGCGGTGGCGCATAAAAATCTAGCGGAGCAGATCACTATGGTGCTCTACCCCAATGACAGCAGTGAAAATGGTAAAGAATTAAGGTTAAGGCAACAATATTTTCTATCATCGGCTAGCTTGCAAGACATATTAAATGCATGGGTGAGAAGAAAGGGAGCGGACTTCTCGGAGTTTGCCCGCTTAAATGTGATGCAATTGAATGACACTCATCCGGCGATTGCCGTGCCAGAATTGATGCGATTACTGATGGATCATTATTCGTTAGGTTGGGATGAAGCCTGGGAGATCACCCGCCATACTATGGCGTATACCAATCACACCTTACTGCCTGAGGCATTAGAGTGTTGGCCGGTGCGAATGTTTGAATGTATCTTGCCGCGAATATTAGACATTGTTTATGAAATTAATGCGCGTTATTTAAAGCTGGTGGCCCACCATTGGCCGGGGGAGACGGACAAACTCACGCAGATGTCTATTATCAATAATGAGGGGGAACCGAGCATTCGCATGGCGTATTTAGCGATAGTGGCCAGCTTTTCCGTGAATGGTGTGGCAGGTTTACATACTCAATTACTCACTTCAGGTTTGTTTAAAAATTTCTATGACTTATGGCCCGAAAAATTTAATAACAAAACCAATGGTGTGACGCCTAGACGTTGGCTGGCTTACAGTAACCCTCGATTATCGGCATTGCTTAATCAAACGCTGGGCGGGCAATGGATAGAAGATCTCAATCAATTAGAAGGATTAAAAGCTTTTTTGAATGATAGTGAGTTCTTACAAGAGTGGCGTCAGATAAAACGGCAAAATAAAGTGGATTTAACCCAGCTTATTAAAAAAGAGTGTGGTGTCGAATTTGCACCAGACATGTTGTTCGATGTGCAAGTCAAACGAATTCATGAATATAAACGTCAGCTGTTGAATATTCTTCATGTCATTCATTTATACCAAGAAATATTAAAGGGTAATGTTGATAATATGGTACCTCGATGTGTCTTGATTGCAGGAAAGGCGGCGCCGGGTTATGCCATGGCTAAACTGATCATCAAGCTGGCTAATAATGTGGCAGAGATGGTTAACAGTGAGCCGCTAATGAAACCTTATTTACGTTTTGCTTTTTTGCCAAATTACAATGTGTCGGCCATGGAAAAAATTTGCCCCGCCACGGATCTTTCTGAGCAAATATCCACTGCCGGAAAAGAAGCTTCCGGAACGGGCAACATGAAGTTCATGATGAATGGTGCCTTGACGATTGGCACGCTAGATGGCGCGAATATTGAAATATTAGAAGCCGTGGGTGGCGATGCCTTTTTCTTATTTGGTATGAATGCCAATGAAGTACTCGACTTAAGAAATCATTATCAGCCTAAGCAAATAATAGCGCAATCCCCTGAGCTCTCCGACGTATTAAGTTTGCTTAAAAGTGGGCACTTTAACTTATTGGAACCGGGCATTTTTGAACCCATCATCAATGCGATTGTGTCGGGTAACGATCCTTGGATGACAGCGGCTGATTTTGAGAGTTTCCGATTGGCGCAGCAAGAGGTCGCCGACACCTATTTAGATCAAGAGCAGTGGACCCAACTTAGTATCCGTAATACGGCAAGCAGTGGGTGTTTTTCCAGTGACGCGACCATTGCAGCTTATCGTGATGAGATCTGGCAGGTGTAAATCCTTAAGCGTTCGATATCAATTTAAGCAAGAGCGTTGAATTTTATAATCACTTATTTCGCAAGGAGAGAGTGAAGATGCCAAATCCCACTCCGCGTTATATCAGTAATTTAACTCGAGAAACCTATGCCTTAATTTTAGCGGGCGGTAAAGGCAGTCGATTACACGAATTGACGGATTGGCGAGCAAAACCCGCATTGTATTTTGGCGGAAAATTTAGAGTGATAGATTTTACTCTCTCTAATTGTATTAATTCGGGGATCAGACGAGTGGGCGTGGTGACGCAATATAAATCCCATTCATTGATTCGACATGTCATGCGAGGCTGGGGCCATTTTAAGAAGGAATTGGGTGAGTCCGTTGAGATTTTACCCGCCTCACAGCGTTATTCAGATAACTGGTATCAAGGTACTGCCGATGCCGTGTTTCAAAACATAGATATCATTCGTTATGAATTGCCAAAATATGTCATTATTTTATCCGGCGATCATGTTTATCGCATGGATTATGCGGGTTTGTTAGCAACGCATGAGAAGTCCGGCGCGGATATGACTATTTCCTGTTTAGAGGTGCCTATTGCGGAGGCGACGAACGCCTTTGGTGTGGTGGAAGTCGATAGTCACAATAAGATCTTAGGTTTTGAAGAAAAACCCCCAGAGCCGAAAGCATTGCCGAGCGACCCTGAAATGTGTTTAGCCTCAATGGGCAACTATGTGTTTAACACCTCTTTTTTATTTGAGCAGTTAAAAAAAGATGCCCAAAACGAGAGTTCGGGTCGAGATTTTGGTACCGATATCATTCCTAGTGTGATTAAAACCAACAATGTCTACGCGCATAAATTTCGCAGCCACTTTGGCAATGAAAAAGCCTACTGGCGTGATGTGGGAACCTTAGATGCGTTCTGGCAAGCGAATTTAGAACTACTCTCGCCAACACCCGCCTTAAATTTATATGATTCTAAGTGGCCGATTTGGACTTACCAAGAGCAACTACCCCCTGCTAAATTTGTGTTTGATGACGATGGTCGCAGAGGCATGGCCTTAGACTCGGTAATTTCAGAAGGCTGTATTATTTCTGGTGCAGTGGTCAGACGTAGCGTGCTTTTTAATGAGGTGCGGGTATGTTCTTACTCTGAAGTGGAAGATTCGGTTATTTTACCTGATGTAGTGATTTTACGGCATTGCCGTATTAGAAAGGTCATTATCGATCGCGGTAGTGTTATTCCCGAAGGAACTGTGATTGGATATGATCATAAACATGATAAGGCGCGTGGTTTTAGAGTCACCGAAAAAGGGGTCGTGTTGGTCACACGGGAAATGCTAGGGCTGTCGACGGGCTTTGATTGATGGAGCGAACCCTTCGCATCAGCATGGTATTTTGCCATTAATAGTGATAAGGAATTTAAGTGAAAAGAGTCTTGATGTTGGCAGCTGAAAATGGAGCAATACTAGGGGCTAAAGTGGGCGGCATGGCCGATGTGATCCGAGACTTACCCGCTGCTTTATCCGCGGTTGATATCGTTGCAGATATGATTATGCCCAATTATGGCTTTCTAGCCCAATCAGTCAATGCACAGCCCTTAGCTGAGATCTCTGTTTCGTTTGCAGATGAGCCATTAACCGTGATGATTTATTGCATCCCCCATCCTAAGGTTGAACATTGCAAAGTGTATTTCGTCGAACATGCTAAATTACAAAATGATAATGGCGGGATCTACAGTCAAGGTCATGCCTACAGACCTTTTGCTCAAGATGCGACTAAGTTTGCCTTGTTTTGTCTAAGTGTTGCAGTAGTGCTAAAAGAAGGCGTCATAGCATTACCCGATAGAGTACATTTGCATGATTGGCATATGGGCATGTTTGCCTTTTTAAGAGCCTTTGACCCCCATTTTATCCTGTTAAAAGCGATCCCTTGTGTCTTCTCCATTCATAATTTAGCGCTTCAAGGGGCTAGACCTCTAACTGACGATCCGGATTCTTTATCTTCTTGGTATCCTTCGCTGTTTGAACTGTTAAGCCAAAAACAAAAAAATAAAGTGATTGATGTTAACTATCTCGATTGTATCAACCCGATGCGAGCTGGCATTGTTTTGTCTGATAAAGTCCATTTAGTCTCACCGTCTTATGCAAAAGAGGTATTAAAACCCTCTAATCATCGTTTTGGTTTTTTTGGTGGTGAGGGATTAGAAGCGGATTTAAAGCAGAAGGTCAAAGCAGGGCAAGTGGTGGGGATTTTAAATGCTTGTGTTTATGATGAACCTGAATATGCGTTAACGGCACAATTACAATTGGAGTTATCGATAGAACACGCCTTGTTACTCACGCCATCATTACCAGAAAATGTAATGATTAGCAGGGCCGTTTCGGTTACGACAAACAAGCCGTCAGTCTGGCAAGCACAGAGTGCAAAATTGAGTGATATCACTAAGTTAATATTTTTAGCTGAGCGGGCATTACTGACTTGGTTGGCAATGGGAGACAAGGTGAGTCCCCAAGACAGTATTGCGCTTAATCGCATTACGCGTTTATGGCGCCGATTGAACACTGGCTGGCAGCCCGATTTCATCATGACGTCGGTGGGCCGATTAACCGATCAAAAGATGTTGATTTTACGTCAGCCCTATCAAAAAGAGGGCGTGAAAACGATCACAGTGCTAGAAGCAGTTTTAGATATTTTTTTGGCCAAGCGTCCCAACGGGTTATTTTTTTTAATTGGCAGTGGCGACAGTGATATTGCGAATGAATTTAAAGTATTGGCGGCTAAATATCATCAATTTATTTTTTTGAATGGTTACAACGAAGCCTTAGCCGATAGTTTATATCGTTTAGGGGATTTATTTTTAATGCCCAGTTCATTTGAGCCGTGCGGAATAAGCCAAATGTTAGCGATGCGATCGGGACAGGTTTGTTTAGTCCATGGTGTCGGTGGACTTAAAGACACTGTCAGCAATAATAAAACGGGCTTTGTGTTCAAAGGGGCGACATTAACGGAGCAATCAGAGCAGCTATTACAGATTTTTGATAAAGCGCTTAATAGTGTCGGCACAGCTAAATGGTTGTCGATGCAAAAAAATGCTAAAAAACAACGGTTTCTTTGGAGTGATATAGCCGCTCAATATCAAACAGATTTATATGAATTTAGCCAAAGTGTGTCTCAAGCCTCTAAGCTTCCTATTCGCCGAGTCAAATAAGCGATTATAACAGCAAGGCTTCATCGATAGAGTGGTACTGAGCCGCAGAGTCGATGAGTGATTTTGCCGTTAGACTCGGTACGCCATACACTTGGGTTTCAACGCCGTATTTTTGATATATTTTAAGCAGTAATAAATCAAAGTCTCCATCCCCCGATAATAAAATAATGCTGTCAACGTCACTGGCTGCTTCCATAATATCGATGGTGATGCCGACATCCCAATCGCCTTTTGCAGAGCCATCACTGCGCTGAATGAAAGGTTTGAGTTTGATATCAAAGCCGATGTGCTTAAGCGCGTCTTGGAATTTTAATTGTCCGTCATCCCCTTTATGAATGGCATAGGCTGTGGCGGAAACTATATCGCCTTCATGATTTAAATGTTGCCACAGTTTACGGTAATTAAATTGGCGTCCATAGGCTTGGCGACAGGTGTAATAAATATTTTGCACATCAACAAAGATCGCCATTTTTTTCATCAATTTCATACCCATATTTGTAAGCTGAGGAGGGAGATATATCCAGAATACCGTTGACTAAGATAACATACTTGTAGGGGGAATATTGCCCTTATCGCTATTAAATGAGCCATTAAACATTCGCCATTAAACTAACGTATATCATTAAACATGCAGGCGTTTAAAGGCGCTAGGGCTGATCCCCAGTTGTTGCTTAAAGTATCGGCCCATATGACTTTGATTGGCAAATCCACAATCGAGGGCGATTTCAGTTAAATTGTGCTGGTTTTGTTTGATCAGCGCTTGTGTTTGTTCAATGCGCAGTTGGCATAAATAAGCTTGTGGGGTGGCGGCAAAACTTTGTTTAAACATACGGCAAAAATGATATTCACTCAGTTGAGCCAATGTGGCTAATTCATGTAAATAGATTTGTCTGTGAAAGTGAGCTTGCATAAAATCAGTCACGCGTCGTTTGACTTGAGGTGATAACCCGCCTTTAATGGGGGCTATTTCAGGCATTAATTGGTTGCTTTGCAGCAAAGAAATTAAAATACTATCGCTGAATTGCTTCATCATCAGTTGTGATGAAGGATCCCAATTCATTGTGGCCATTTGATGACGAAATAAGGCTTCTAATGTTGGATTTTCAAAAAAGGTCAGTTCAGGGATCGTAATCAACCTAGGATCCCGGTCAAAAACCTGTATCGCCAGTTGCTTGATATAATCATCATCAAAATATAAGTGCATGAATTGTTGCGGACTGCCCAATTGCCAGTGGCTTTCGCAGTCTTGAGGCATTAAACAAAAACGCCCGGGTCCACCTTGTGGAGACGGCATGTCGGTGCGGTGGGTTTCATAACCTCCTGCTAAGTACATGCTCAAGGTATGCTGCAGGTGATTATTATAAAAAAGACGCTCTTTTTCGTTTTGATATTGTGCCCAAGACAACTCAGAGCCGAGCGACAACTGTCTGTCACATACTTTATCTGACTGCTCAAAACTGAGGGGTTTATAACGGCTATTTTTCATCATGTCATCTTATGTCGATTTTTCTTTCGCATCAAGCTGGGGGGTTTATTCATTGCAAGTAAAGCGCAATATCGTGCTAGTTTGCCCAAGATAATGACAGAAGTATTAAGTTAGCTGATTGATAATGAAATTATTAGTCACCATCTTAGGCGATATTCGATGTCGGTGTTTTTGTATGTGTTGATGATATTCATCTGGGGGTTGTCTTGGATAGCCATAAAATGGCAGCAGGGGGATGTGGCGACGCTGGTGTCGATTTTTTATCGTTTTGCCATTGCGGCATTATTGTTGTGTGTTTTTGGCAAGTTGTTTAATAAACTACAAGTCGTGAAAGCTCATCATCACGTTTTCTTGGCGTTACAAGGTCTCTGCTTATTTTGTTTTAACTTCATTGCTTTTTATTATGCTACCCATTATATTCCCAGTGGTTTGACGGCGGTGATTATGGCGAGTGCGCCTATTTTTAATGCGCTGCATGGCAAGCTATTTTATCAAACGCAAACCCGTGTTTATTTCTGGGTCGGCATGCTGGTGGGCTTAATGGGGATCAGTTTGATGTTTGTTCATGATTTTGAAACTGCGACATTATCTCGTGAGACTTTCATTGGAATGGCATTATCGCTGTTGGGGACTTGGTGCTTTTCTATCGGCAATATGATCAGCATACGCAATACTCGTGAGCATCTGCAACCTTATACCGCCACCACCTATGCGATATTTTATGGCTGCATTGCGTTGTTAATGATGATTGTTTTTCAAGGTATCCCCTTTACCGTTGATGTTAATTATTTCTATCTTGGCAGTTTAGCCTATTTAGCGATCCCAGCTTCTGTGATGGGCTTTACCTTATATTTAATCTTAGTGGATCGTATTGGGGCTCATAATGCCGCTTATGTACTGGTGCTCACTCCGATTATCGCGCTGATTTCTTCAAGTTTGTTTGAAGGATATCAATGGACACCGTATTCAACCTTTGGGCTTATTCTTATTTTGATAGGAAACCTGATTGCCCAATGGAAGGTGGTGTATTTTCGACAAATACGAAAACGGTTGGCCTTTGAATGAAGGCTAATGATATTTATTGTTTGAGTTATTTATGTCGGGAAAGTGTGTTGTTAACCATAGCCTTATGGATATAAATTGCCTGCCGCAGGCTATTGAATAGTCATGAATTAGCATTCAGACAAGTTATTATGTATTAAGCTTCGCTTAATTAAACGTCGTGAGTTCCCACTCACAGAGGGGTAAACCATAAACTAGCGTTTGGCGTTGTATGAACTGGCGAGCGTCTTTCAACTTGTGACCTCATTGAAGTTAATTGCTGCCGCAGGCTGTTGTGCAAATGCTTCTGTAGCACGCTGTAAACCCGTCCCTGGGCGCTCTGCGACTTCATCCTTGAAGCCGAAGGCATACAGACGCATTCACACTGTGAATTAAAGGCAACTATCTGAAAGTAGCGAGTTCTCCTCTCTTCCTGTAATAAAGAGTGGGCCAAAAGGGGATCTACAGCAAAATGATATCCTTATCTAAAAGCCAGTTCAGCGTCCGTGCTTCTCGCTCAGAGACGTCATTATTATGACCTTCGCCCTCCTAGATCACCTTTGCCGCCCCAGACGGAGTGGAGCTACATTTATCACCTGCGGTGAGGCTAACGTCGTGGATTCCCATCCACACGGGGGTAAAGAGGACTGTTCGTCCTAACAACTTCCATGTCTAAAGGCCAGTTCGATATCCCTATCTCTCGCTCAAAGAGGCCATTATTATGGCCTTCGCCCTCCAACAACTTCCATAACGCCCAGACGGAGTGAAATGCATTGATTAGGTGCCTTGTTCTTATGGAATCAATGGCTAACATTTCCGATGCTACATCCCTATAGCCCGAAAATTTAACAGACGTCCTTGTCTGTTTTACGCCATTTATTTCAACGAACATCTGCTACTCCGATGGGGATTTAAAAGCAAAAGCAGTGGGTTGCTTTGAATTGGGTTGTTTTGAATAAACAGTGAAAGTTGTGATCTAGATCGAGTTATTTAGTACAAATGGGTGATGCGACTATAAGAAAATAAATGATAGATTCATTGAACAAAATTAGTTGTTTAAACGTTGATAACTACTTCATTTTCTACATGATCTAAGGCAATAATCTTGGGTGTTCTAGTTATTTTTGTAAATCAGTCATATAAAAAAGCCCCGATACAGCTATCGGGGCAGGATGCTTCAATGGATTTAGAACGATAGTTAATCGCTCTGCGTAGACTTTAGTCTATTTTGTGGGGTGGTTCAAAAAATAACGCTTATAGATTCTCTCGTTTGTGAAAAAACATATAGGGTTATGGGTCACAAGCACAAGTCCAGATAGAGGCTATACTTAGATTAAGTATGATTTTGTAGTTGATGTATTGCAATGTCTTCGCTATAGAGTATAATTTGAACACGCTTAATGCTGGGGTTAGTTCTTATGAGTAATAGTTACTCAGATTTAAAAGCTGAAAAAAATGCGCGACAAGCTCGTTATGTTGCAAACATCCATCGCGGATGGGGGGCTGTTGTAGTTAATCGTGGGTCAAAACAAGGTCCTAATCGTAAAAGTAACGCGCAGCTTTTAGCTCCATCTTTTTCAATATAAGCATACAAATATCACCTAGTTAGATTATAGTAAAGCCTCTTAATAAAAAGAGGCTTTACTCGTTAATGACTTCAAATTATCTTACTCCACTAGATCAACTTCATGAGCTCAATGTTGAGGTATACTCAATGCTCAATAATTTGAATCAACCAATTGTTATTGTTGGTGGGCAGTCAGTTTCCTATTGGTTAGATTTTTATTCTGCTTCATTAAATGGAGCAAAAGCACAAACTGCAAGTGTTGATATCGATTTTGTTGCTAATAGAAACAGCGTAAAGCAGATAACAAAAGTATGGAATATAGACGTTAAGTTTGCAGGGATAGATGTTCCCCCGCCAAGCGTTGCAATAGCTCAGTTAATAGACCGAGATAGTAATAAGATAAAAATGAGTAGAGGTCTACAGTTCATAGATGTTGATATGTACGAAAATGAAGGTTATAAAAAAGCCAACTTAGTTGACTTTATAGATTTTCCAAGTGGATTTACACGTAAAGAATTTCTTGGTAAATCAAAGACTATTATTACCGCACAATATGAATTTTCGATTAAATCAGGACTAAAATCTCATGAAAACTTATTAATTCTTAACCCTTTTGGTTGCTTGATTAGCAGAGTGTCTAATATTTTCAATACACCAAAAGATAATGAAATTGCTTAGATTGCCATAATAACCGACACACTTTGGTATAGAAAAGAGGGTTAGCTGCCTATAAGCTTCAATCTCTCACAAAATCGGCCAAGGTTCTCAAATGAAAAACCAAT
>NZ_JAKIKS010000097.1 GCF_023284005.1 Shewanella surugensis | reverse complement strand
AATCCACTCTTCATGAGAACGTTTAGTCATGTTAACTCCTGATGTGATAGTCAGACGTTAAAATAAGGGATCAATGAACGCAGTTGAAGATGTACTTGCTCGGACGGTTACCCTTGTTAGGCTTCACTGACTAAAAGAACCGTTTGAGTCTTCATGTAAGGATGATGGCTCGCTTTTCCAATACGGTGCGCAAAGATCACACTCGCCCCAAGCGCTCAGGTGTTGAAATACGAATGAGTCCGCTGGGATTATCCCTATATAGATTTAATGATCTGTCTATTATGGTCGCTTTTAAGGGGAACGGGGTGATTTTATTAAATCACCCTAACGTATTTTATTGTTTCTCTTGTATTTAATAGAGGTTTGGTTTGACATTTTTATATCATAGATTTAGGCACTTATTAATACCCGTGCTCTTAACAATAACAGCATTAACATTGACTCAATGGTACCAAACCAATTTAAAAACATGGGCTGATATTATTTCCCCGCTTCCATACTGGCTACTCATGATCACCGCGCTGATTGCTTTACAGTTTAATCGTAGCCGTCTTGCTTTTTTAGCGGTACTCTTTGTGGCTTATTATGCGCTTCACCAAAATGCTTTTTTTGACTGGTCATTAGATCACATCAGTGACAAGCCCATTCTTATTGCAGGTACCTTGATCATTAGTTTATTTGCGGTAGTGAAAGACCGAGGGATCTTATCGAGCCATGGAGTCATCAGGCTCGTGTCTATTTCCATTTGCTTAAGTTTAGGTTTTTTCTGGTTTTGGATGCTTAATCAGTATGAAAAACAAATAACATCAGTGCTCACTGTTGCCTTAAAGCCACAGTTTCAACTCTTAATTCCATTGATTATTTGTTCTTTACTCGTGAGTATGAATGCGATTAGGCATACCAATCTAGTTAATTCAGCTATTTTTATATCACTCGCCATATGGATAATGCATTATTATCAACCTCAATGGTTACCTTTGTCGGTATTATTGTCAGTTCTCTCAATTGTTTATTTAATCACAATCTTGGTGGATTCCTATTTTCTCGCTTATCGCGATGAGCTAACAGGCTTGCCTTCAAGAAGAGCCCTGTTTAATTTATCATTATCTTTAGGCAGAAAGTACAGTGTCGCCATGCTCGATATTGACCATTTTAAAAAATTCAATGATACATATGGACATGATGTCGGCGATCAAGTGCTAAAATTAGTCGCTTCAAAATTACTCAATGTTTCCGGCGGAGGGAAGGTCTTTCGTTATGGTGGTGAGGAATTTACGATTATTTTTCCCCGTAAGAATATTCATTTTGTTATCCCACACTTAGAGGCTGTTCGACAAGCCATTCAGGATTATAGTATTGTGCTCAGAGATGAGAAACGTAAAACACAAACGAAAGCAACACGTAAAACCCGCTCAACAAAAAAGCACAAAACAGTTAATGTTACCATCTCTATTGGTAGTGCAGAGCGAATAGCGGGGGAGTCATTTACTCAAGCATTGAAAAGAGCCGATCAAGCTTTATATAAAGCAAAGAAAAAAGGCCGCAATCAAGTCTGTCGTTAAATAGCATTGGCTCAAATCGACACCAATAATCACTTATTTTGATCAGTGATTGTTCCTACAATATTAGTGAGTAGTGTCGATTTGAGTTAATACGTTGCATTTATCAACTATCCTTTTAAACACAAGTCAGCAGAATCCTACCAATCAAATCGTTTGAATAACAACTTATCATTCCACTGTTTTCCCCTCTAAAGCATCATGATTATTCTAAAATACAGTAAAACCACCGAACAGGTTAACAATAAGTTAATCAAAGGTTTGCAATTTATCTCCACATGGGTAGAATTACGCTAAATGATAATCATTTGTAACAAGGCGTGTCTTTTAGGTGTCTTGTTTTCGAGCTGTACTTTTTAATCATATTTGATCTCGATACTTGATGGTAACGCAATGTCCACTTCTTCATTCAATATCAGCGGGCATTATTTTTCATCAAGCGTTGCTATCATTCTAGAATAAAGGATCCATCAGATGAAGTTGGCGTTAAAAATCACATGTCCATTACTTATCAGTATACAGTCACTCTTTCCTGCGCAGGCATTTACCCAAAGTGGAGCAACAATTGACTTTATTGGTAGTGGTATTCCTATGGGACATGAATGGTTGACGCGAATGTCAGCTTTTGAAGTCATAGGGAATGATCCTGTTATCAGCTATGATCCAGACGATCCAAGAAGTAGCTGGTCAGCGGGTCTTGCTCGCAATACTCAACTCGATAGTAATGCTCTTGATGAGGTAAATAGCTTAATTGGGGCAACGCTCAGTGATACGCGTTATGAGTCTACCTATCAGTTTATACATTCTGCAATATTGGGCCAACGTTGGGTCGATCTGGGTGGATTTAATGTGACTTCATCCAGTTTGACCAGTGTCAATTGCTTTGATGTGGTTTCTCAAGAACCCGCTGAATTACAAAAAGATCATTATATGCGCCGTTATGATGATTTAGGAAACCAAGGCGGAATCGATGCTGCAACGCGTTCTCAAACACGGTTTATCCAGCACTTCATTGACGCCGCAATGGCAACGGATCAGCAAATAAAAATGTGGGATGGTGGCGCTTATTCGGCTCAAGAAAATGTTAACTATCAATATTTTCTATTTGGAAGAGCCATTCACTTGTTTCAAGATTCTTTTAGTCCCGAGCATACCGTTAGGTTAAGCAATGATAACTATGAAACCGTATACCAAGTTAAAAGTTATTTATGTGCTGAAGGTTCTGAGCAACACACTCATGATACAAAAGAAGTATTAGATTACAGCAGTGATGATGTGATTTGGAATGAAGGCTCTCGCTTAGACTCGGGATGGGAAAGTTACAAAGCCAGTAATATGAAGGACGTTGCGCTTGTAGCAACGGAAGCGAGTAAAGATTTATGGGCCGCATTTTTTAGAACAATGGGAACGCCAATAGGAGAAAGAGAGGCCGTTGCTTTAGTTGAAGCACAAACATTGGTTGATAATTGGCTGGCCATCGATACATTCTCAGCACTGTCTTGGTATGACGAAACAGATCATCAAGATAGCACTTATGTGGCAATGTTGGATGATTTAAACCCTCATTATACTCAAGAACAATGTATGGTCGATATCGGTGTAGATTCTGGAAGTCAACAAGATAAAGTTGAACAGTTAGAAGATGATAGATTAACCTGCATGTATAACATTGAAGCTGAATCAGGCTACGAAGATGTGAATGATCCACACATGGATATCCCTTACAATTGGAAATGGAAAAATGCAACCACTTGGTTAAGCCCCGATGCTGATTGGATTCCGGAAGAAAAAGAAGCCGATTTAGGCACATTAATCAATATTATCAGTGCTGTTAATAATGAAGCGATGACCTTATCTTCAGGAGAACTGGAGAATAATACAACGATATATGTTGAAGAAGGGACGCCATTAGCGCTTATTCAAGTGGAGATGACTGATGATAATGCCGCTTATTTTAGAGTAAAAGATAACGCCGATCTTTTCTTAAGTTATGCGACTTTTTCAGGAAAAGTAAAATTAGCGGATACACCACGGAATGCAAGTTATGAAATACAAACAAACTTTGGTGAAAGTAAACTACTGAACCAACGTTGGAATGATTACCTGTGGTTTTATGAAAGAAATGGCACCGCTTATGTCAGCGGTGATGCATCAGAAAGTGATATTGAGTCTAGTTGGTATATTCAAAACATTAGTGTGAATTGAATATTATAGATGCTGTTAAGGGTTTACTCGTCCTCATCAATGCCATAAAAAGGAATCGATAATATAAAAAGGCAGAGAATTAATCTCTGCCTTTTTGATATCAACACAAAAATGACCACCGTGTAAATTTCATATAAATCAATATATTAATCTTTTGGTTTTAAATAATGTTTGAGCGAACGTGGATCGTTATGACCGGTTCTAGACATGATGTATAAATGATCTTTATCATTTTCATAGAGCTGCGTTACACAGCCACTGCGTAAACTATGGGCACCAAAAAAATCTGCATTTAATCCTGCTTTGTTGCAATACTTCTTGATCACTTGATAGATATCATCCCCACGTAAAAAACCAGATTGGCGATGAGAAATCGGAGTTTGAGCATATTTATCTTGTACTTGATAAGGCCTTAAATATTGCCCATCTCTTGATAGTGATCGAAACAAGTGCCCACTTTCTATCTTAGCTAGTGCTATCCACTCCTTTACTGCATCATAAGCTGAAAATGTTTCTGATTTTGGTAATACTTTCCATTCTTTTTGACCTTGTTGATTACTCTTAGAATAAGGTAAGCGGACTTTTAGTTTATCGCGTAAAAATGCAATATGGCCCACTTCGATACTCGCAAGTTCTGAGCGACGAAACCCCCCTTGTAGACCCAATTGTAAAATGGCTTTATCTCTAACCCGAGTGAGCAATTGGGGTTGTTTGTCTATAACTTGAAGCAGCAGCTCTAATTCATCATACATGATGGGTTGTTGATCATATTCTGTTGTTTGCCTATGTTGATTGCGACTTAATCCACGCATAACTCGGATCACTAAAGGATGCTCGCTAGGAGAGTGAAAACCTGCTTGTATATGATAGAAGCGAATCGCGGCTAATCGGGTTGTTAATGTTTGCTTAGAGAGCTGTTTTCCTGTTGAAGATTGGATCGTTTCTTTTTGCTGACCAATAAAAGAAATCACCGTACGTGGATCGGCAGGCAGGGCATTTAATCCATGTTGCTGGCAATATTGCTCGAAAATAGAAAAACTGGATAGATAAATACGGCGAGTGTTATCCGATATTTCATAGAGGGTTTCTAACGCAGCACTTTGGTAATCATCTAATATCGACAGTGGGAGATCCGATTCTTTATAAAATTTTTCTTGAGATGTGACCAGTTGAGTAGAAGAGTCTCCTTTGTCAATAGATGAATAAATATGTTCGATAGGCGTTTTCATTAAGTCTTACTCAATAGGATCTTGTGAATAAAAAGTGTCAGTAAAAAGAGAATATAAAGACTAATCTATTATTTTAGAACATAAAAGCGTCTATATATTAGACAATATTATAGCATATTAAGCTTTCTCTACCAGTGATAATTGTCATTATCACTGGTAGAGTGGGTATATTATATTTTCCATGTTCCTTTTTAGTTAGCCTAGGCTGAAAAATACTGGTTTTTTAAGTGCATAAATATTTACACGGACTATTTTCAGGGTCATTAATATCGTTAATTAGTAGTCTAATACGCCCACGAAAGCGGTTAAAATATAACCACATTTAGGCGTGTTAGAATATCTTATTTTTACCTTAGAATGCCAAAGCCCTCAAAACCAATAAGGTGGTTAAACATTCTATT
Source organism: Shewanella surugensis (assembly GCF_023284005.1). GTDB lineage: Bacteria > Pseudomonadota > Gammaproteobacteria > Enterobacterales > Shewanellaceae > Shewanella > Shewanella surugensis. The sequence continues at coordinate 18,282 of NZ_JAKIKS010000097.1, read as the reverse complement.
GGGCGGGTAAATAACAATTTAGTGAGGAACCATTTTAATATTGGAGGAAAATAATACGATCTTAACATCTTTACTTTCTAGTCATCATGACTCACTTATTACTTCACAAATAAAGTGGTTGACCACTTTATTTGTGTGTTTCTATTTTATTCACCGCCTTTATTTATTCTCAATAAACTAAGCTTAAGGATAATGATCATTAGAACCTATTGATATTTTATGTTGATGTTATGTTCGAAAAGAAATTATTGAAAATTTCAGGCTAAAGTATAAGCGAGTCATATTAAGTTAATATCCTATAATATATCGCTTACCATAAAGAGGAGATGATCCCGATTAAAGTGATTTTGAATCCATAACCCCTTTATTTTATCAATCTACATACTATTCTGCACAGACAATATCACTTATTAATTAGGGGAATATTTTAAACAAGGATTCAAGGATTATTTCATTGAACCTATTTTATGGCAACACATTTTGCGAGTATCATTATCTACAACTTACGGAAATACTGCATAACATTACAATGCATAACATGTATTGACACAAATAGATCTGTGATTACATTTCAAATTAATATTTGTATTAATTTGTAGTTGTTTTGACATATTTTGTTACAGATTCATTTTTTTTAAATTATTGTTGTTTCGATACTTTAATCAATTGAAAAAACAAAAATATTAGATTAATCACTTTGTTTTTAAAAAAATGATTAAAATCAATCATTTTTTTAATTGTTCGTATGACATTAAAAAAATTTAATACTGATACTGTTGTTAGCAGTTAATACAATATCAATAATAACTATGAACGAAAACACAACTCTATAAATAACAAAATAGTAATAAAATAAGCTTAAGGAGGTGTCTGTCATTAATGAGTTAATCAACACTACATAATATACATGATTTTAATTATAATTATAAAATGGAGTTAAAGATGAACTTGATACATACAAGAAAAATGTTCGCTCTGGCTGTTAGCATACTTTTATTTACCCAAAACACTTATGCTGATGATACTCAAACCCCCCTTATTAATAAAAATATTTTACAAATAGGCACGAGTCAGACATTTGTGACCGATGCTCTAAAACAAAATAATAATATTTCAATAGCAAATAATGTCACGACTAACTTAACGGCATCAGATCTGAATGCTAATACACAAGTCAGTGTTCAAACCGTTGAAGATAGTATAAAAAAACAAATTTCATCTGCTGATATTGTTTACGCTAATTTAAAAGACATGACCGAAACCAATGATGAATTAAACGCTTATATTACCGAAGCGATTAAGCAAAAAAAATTACTGGTTTTTGAAAATATGGCTAACCGTAAGCTCACCAGTTTTCCAATGACTTTTGATGCTGAAGTGGTTGTTGTTAAACCAGGTACAGGAACACCCGATAAAATTGTCACCTTCGGCACCCAAGAGTCTATTATTGAATATAGTATACAAGAAGCCACTAAAAAAGCAGAAGAACCGATTATATACAGTCCGATTAATAGTCAATATGAAGAAAACCCTGCTGTATTACCACAGTCATTCGACGATATGATTGATTATCAAAGAGAACAGGCATTAAATCAAATAACAGAACAAATAAATATCTTATTAACGCCATCAACCACATTGATGCAAACAAGTACTTCCTCTTCTGGCGGTCAAATTGGCTATCCTTGTCCTTCAGAAGCTAAAGAAGAACAATTATGTTTCTCTGCTATCATTACCAATGCAGTTTACAGTTATGATGATGGTAGTGCTAAAATTAATGTTATCCATGGTTACTCTTACTCTGCCTATCGCACTGATTTAGGTACTAGTATTTTTGTCAGTCCTTATGGTAGCGCCAACCCTACCTTAACCAGTAATTCAAGCTCCAGTCGAGGCTACTTTTTAAAGCAAGTAAGGCCCGAAATTAATGTCGAGCAAGCTAGTGCGGCAGGTATGATTTTATTTAGAAGAACGCCAGAAAATCAGAATGGCTCGACTAGTGTATCCACTTCTTCAGGAATGAGTTATACAGTGGATGCTAAGGTGGCCGAAAAACCCTCCTTAGGAGGCTCCATCAGTTATTCCACCAGTCAATCTCAAAGTACTAACTTAAGTGATTGGACAACCACCACCACATCGGATACAGGTTATGATGCTGATTGGGACTATCATTTAAATAAATATAAATCCATTGGTGATTGGGTCAGTCAAAAGGTATTTCAGAAAGCTAAATTGGCATCCATTCCGTCTATTTCTGCTAATGGTGTGCAATATTCATCGGAGGCCATTTGGTTTGGCTCCCCAAATAACGTTACTGGAGATTTTAAGTTTAATGTTTGGAGTTATGTGGTCAATGAACGAATTTATTTCACATCAAATGATATCTTTGGATGGAAAGCGAGTTCTCATAGATGGACATATTCGCTATACTCTGGCGGCCAAACCTTCGATACTAATTGGCTAAAAACACTTTAATGTTAACTCAACAATAAATTGTGTTCTTTGAATGAGAGTTGAAATAGGGGATTAATTATTTAAACTCTCATATCAGTATAATGAAATCATCAATGTACAACTCAGATATTAATAACACCTGACATTGTATATCAAACCATCATACCTATTCAACTTCCCTCAACACACTTAATCGATATAATTACTGCTCTTTTCTCTTTAAATAATAAACTATAATAAAAGTTGTTTCTTAGTCATAACTTTATATTAATCATTGTTAATGGTAAATAAATGATAATGATCAGCAAGGGTTCAGCAATAACAATGATAATACAGGTGTAAATATTTACTATTTTAAAAATTGTGATGTATATAAAAATTTTTTAAATAATATCTATTGATAATATTAATGCTTGCATTATTGCCATTATGTAAAGGTGAAAATAGCTTAATCGTTATTATTTTAATATCTTTATTCATATTAATGTCAAGAATAAAAATAATTCTAAATAGGAAGATGATAGATGAATATAAAACAAACCATGCTTGTGTGCCTTGTGGCTGCATCATTTAATACCCAAGCAAGTAATCATATTATGCCTGAACAAACCGGTCATATTATGATGGGTTATTGGCATAACTGGTGTAACAGTCAAGGATACCAACAAGGTATCGCTCCTTGTATTGCTTTAACTGACGTTCACAATGATTACAATGTGATCAGTGTATCATTTATGAGAGTAAATGATGATGCAAGTAGCAGTATTCCCACATTTGAACTGAGCCCTGATTTAAACATCACCCAATCTGAATTTATACAACAAATCGCTGATCTCAATGAGCAAGGCAAAAGCGTTTTACTTTCTCTTGGTGGAGCAGATGCGCATATTGAAATGAACAGTGGTGATGAAATAGCGTTAGCTAATGAAATTATTACTTTAATTGAGACTTATGGTTTTGATGGTATTGATATTGATTTAGAGCAATCTGCTATCAGTGCTGGTGATAACGCAAGCGTTATTCCAGCCGCCTTGATACAAGTAAAGAAACATTATCAAGATCAAGGCTTAAACTTCATGATCACCATGGCACCTGAATTTCCTTACTTACGTGAAGGGGGAGCTTATGTAACTTACATCGAACAATTGGAAGGTTATTATGATTTCATTAATCCTCAGTTCTATAACCAAGGTGGTGATGGTATCTGGGTCGATGGAGTCGGTTGGCTTGCTCAAAATGATGATACAGTAAAATCTGATTTTATTTATCATATTGCGGATTCATTGATTAATGGCAGCAATGGTTTTATTCAAATATCTCATGACAAACTCGTGTTTGGTTTACCAAGCAATATTGATAGCGCTGCTAATGGTTATGTGTCCAACCCACAAGATCTCTATGATGCTTTCACTAAACTCAGTAATGATGGTCATGCGCTAAGAGGAATTATGGGCTGGTCTGTTAATTGGGATATAGGTAAAAATGTCAGTGGTCAAAACTATAACAATCAATTTGTAACTGATTATGCTTCGTTTATTTTAGATGAACAAGGACATTCTGATCAATTAACGTTTTCTGGTATATACGATAAACGTGTCCAGCAAGGAGAAAACTTTGATCTATTAGAGGGAGTCAGTGCATTCGATAGTCAAGGTAGAGATATTACCAGCAGCATTACAACATCAGGGACTGTCGATATAAGTGAAGAAGGTCAATACACTGTTTATTACGCTGTTACAGACAGTGATGATAATAAATTAGAAACTGAACGCACCATTACGGTTTATAACGATGCGCCTGTGCTCACGGGTATTGATGATCTTACAATCTCCTTAGGCAGTGATTTTGATCCTATTAATGGGGTAAGTGCGACAGACTCACAAGAAGGAAATTTAACCGATAAAATCAGTATGCAAGGCGAAGTGAAAACTGGATTAGAGGGCAGATATACACTGACTTACACCGTTGAGGATCAATGGCAAGCCGTTACCTCTTTATCAAGAATAATCACTGTTACTAGTGAAGAAACATCAGAATGCACCGCTGCGATCTGGTCTAGCAACGATGTTTATACTGCCAATGAAAAGGTGACTTATGCTGGCCAAACTTGGGAAGCACAGTGGTGGACTCAAGGTGAAGAGCCGAGCACAGCCGGGGAATGGGGCGTGTGGCGTAGTACGGACGACTGTACAACAAACAATGGTGATGATGGTAATTCTGGAACATCCGATGATCCAGATACATGGTCTAACACCCAAGTATATATACTTAACGAAACAGTGAGTTATGGTGGGAAAACTTGGGAAGCTCAGTGGTGGACTCAAGGTGAGGAGCCGGGAGAAACGGGTGAGTGGGGGGTATGGAGAACGACCACAATAAATTAAAAATAATGAGATTTTTACATTTACCCCATTTTTAATGGTTCATATATATTAAGGAATAACCATGAAACTTACATTATCTACGCTGACCTCTATTGTTTTCTTGCCTTCCATTTTAATGAGCAATATTGCTCAAGGACATGGATGGGTAGAATTCCCTAGTGCTCGTCAAAATACTTGTTACAATGATGGCGGTCTTTGGAATAATTCAATTCCTAATCAAGCTTGCCAAGCAGCTTATGATGTATCAGGTGCTTATCCATTTACACAACGAAATGAAGTCGCAGCCAATGTCACTAATTTTAATCATTTAGAATCCGTTAAAGCAATCGTTTCTGATGGTAGTTTGTGTGCTGCAGGAGACAGTGAAAAAGCAGGACTTGATATCACTTCTCAATATTGGCAAAAAACGGCAGTATCCTTAGATGATAATAACCAGTTTGAACTTGTTTTTACAGCAACTGCACCGCATAACCCCTCGTTTTGGGAGTTTTATTTAACCAATGAAAATTATGATCCATCAACACCGTTAACTTGGAATGATTTAACACTAATAGATACCGCCGGTAATATCTCAGTCAATAATAGTAAGCAGTATAAGATCAATGTTACCGTCCCTGAAGGCCGTACTGGAGATGCTATTTTATATACTCGTTGGCAACGTGATGACTCCGCTGGTGAGGGATTTTATAACTGCAGTGATATCACATTTAACGACAACGGCGAACCGACTGAGCCGACGGATCCAGATGAGCCAATTGAAAATCCACTTGTTGCATTAGATTATTTTATCAGTACTGATTTTAGTGGTGTCGAAGTCGGTGATACTGTGCGACTACGTACTTTCAACAAAAAAGGCGATGAAACTACTGATATTCAACAGGTCATTACCGATGCCAATCTAAATACATGGCCAGCAGTATTAGCAGGGCAGTTCAATGAAAGCAAAGAAGGTAAATGGTATATCGGGATATGGAGTGAGGAGATGCAGCATTATATGTTTGATTCTCAAAATATTAATGCTAATAAGGTTTTTGCTCAATCTGCAAACCCCAGCTATCAACTGTCATTGATTAAAGACTCCGATGATCCAGAAAACAGTGATACGTGGAATATCGATAATGTTTACGTTGTTGGTGATACAGTGACTTATCAACAGTGTAATTGGGAAGCACAGTGGTGGACCCAAGGTGAAGAGCCGGGTACCACAGGAGAATGGGGAGTATGGCGTACTGCTGATACCAATTGCAGTGAAAGCGATGGTCCCTCAGATAATGAAGGTGAGGATGACTCAACAAATTATGCCCATGATACTATTTACCAACAAGGTGATGTAGTCACTTATCAAAACTGTACTTGGCAAGCGCATTGGTGGACTCAAGGAGAAGAGCCGGGTACCACTGGAGAGTGGGGAGTATGGCGCAATGATGATGAAAACTGTACTGGCTAGGGTCGCGTTTTATCAACGTTAGAATGATTAAAGTGGGTTCAATCATATAATGGTTAGATGCTTAGCGTAATATAAGTCATCTGGCTATTATTTGATTGTTATCAATAATAATGACGTTATTGCTTGTAGAATGTTTCGTTATTATATAGCATGGTTATACCATAATAATAATAAGCATGAAGATGATACATAAGTGGCAATACCAAGGAGAAACACCGAAAGCAGGGCGGAGATTAGTATTACTACAAGAAGATGAATTACATTTAGCCTTACCCCTCGTCTATCGACTCATTCAACCGAAAGCAATATTATTGAAACCAACATGGTTTACGGAAAAGGTGAATAATCAGCATAGCTCTGCAGCAGGAGAAATCCGTCAACGTGAGGCTTACTTTACCTTAGAGCCCTTATTGACTCAGTTAGTCCAGCAACGGAAAGTGTCTGAAGACATTAGTACACCGCTTAAAGAAGTCAATCAGTTACTCAATGATTACTTTAGTGACTTGGGTTGGCGAATGGTGCGTAAAGAGTTATCTCAAATTAAAAAACGTCAGAAGAAGTCACATATTGAACTGAGTAATGACATTATTTTTAAACTCAGACATTATATGCAAAAACATCAATTAGACAGTTTTGATCAAGCGATTGACAATCTATTGTCCGAGCATGATGCCACATATTAATCATGTGGCACCTTTGTATTAATAGTCAATTGCGATAATATGATATTAACTTTTATTAGTGATTACTTTCGGACATCACTTTGACCAATGCATCCAAAAAACTCTTACCTTTTGGAGAACCAAAGCCCGTGGGCATGTCCCAGCCTTTCGTGGTAGGGTAACCCAACTCCCATAGGCAACACCATCATCTAGGTATTCACTTGCTCACCCGCCAACACCGTACCCAGTGTCGTCGGCACGATGTCATTAAAGGCATTCTTATCGTCGATTTGATATAATCACGGGTTCAAATGGCCAATATAATCCATACCTTTCTCAGTTAAATGTTGATCAATTAACACACAAAATACCGCTATTTATGGAACAGAAACACTTGTTCCACCTTCAATACCCCAGGTACCGTCAGTATAAATAAGCCCTGCGGCATTCCAAGCTAAGTCAGGTATGCCGCGACCATAACTAAACCTATTGTTACATCCGGGGCAATGGAATGAACCCACTGTGACAAGAGACAATTTATTTTTTTGATGATGAGTAGGCAAAATAAATCTCCTGTGGATCAGAAATGATTTTATTTATACTTCTCAAAAGGATCTTAAAAGTTGAGCTTTAAAACATGAAATAGAGTATAGACACTAACTCTATCAATAGACTGGGAATATTATTTAAATGGTTTAAACAATTCAGTTAATTTAAATAAAAATTCAAATAATCTAGTAAAAAGGTCGCATTGTTTATATGCAGGCAAGCTGATATATAATTATGGCTTGTTTGTTTTTATACGGGGTAAGAGTTATATGAAAACGTTGGAATATAGGCAAACCTCAAATATTTAAAAATAACATGCAAAGGAATAACATGAAACTGATACCCACTTTAACGCTGACGTTAGCTTCGATAGGTTTTTTTTCTACGCCATTTCAATTTGTTGTTGCAGAAGAATCAAAAGAACTTCTTTTAAATCAAGCTAGTGCTGAGACCTTATCAACATCCGTTGCTCATAAAAAAAGATCCATTACACAAGAGCTCGCAGTAAACTATAAAACGTATGGACACCATTTAAAAACGCAAGTTAATCAATATCAATTAAGTGTTAATCTTGAAAAATTTATCTATTTAGACAAGCAAACAGATTCAAATATTAGAAAGCTTAATCAAGGCATACGACAATTAAAAGGCATAACTCAGCATAATACTAATATCATCGATTTACGATTAGCCAATGCTAACATGTTAACCCAATGGCAAGCAGGGCAGTCCCCGCTATTTGCTTATGCTCCAGAAGGGAATGACACTCAATGGACCTACATTGAAGCATTTGATGAAGCCGGCAACATTCATTTACTCGATGCGCACGTATTGCCAACACGTCCTGTCTTCATTATTGAACTCAATGGCGAGCAAACACTAAAAGAAGGCATTGAAACCATGCATTCAGTGTTTAATGCTGCTAACGTCAATCTAGATAAAAATATATTACGTACTGATTTTTCGACAATGGTTGATGAGCCACTTTCTACGACGGTAGTTAAAAATATCAAGCTTAAAAATGTGGAAGAGTCTTGGATATCGGGTGATGCTGAAGTTTATGCGATCGTATCAGGTATTAGCCCTGAAAATACGGATATTGCCCCCCAACTCGATATTCTAGAGTTTCCTTATTTAGATGAAGCTGACACCAATTACTCGCCTAATCAAATTGTCGTACAGTGGGAAAATTATCGTTGGCAGGCTGTTGATATTGTGCTTATGGAGAATGATGACAATACCAATTATAAAAACCTTGCTAGTGCCATTTTAGAAGCGGCGACAGCAGTGCTGCGATTAATCCCCGATCCAACGGTACAGGGTTACGCCATCATCCCGCAACTGACCAATGCGATAATTCAAGCGATGCCAGACTCTTGGTGGACAAATGATGATGATTACTTAGATGTATTCTATACTATTTTTGAAAATCAAACTTATACTAATCATAAAGGGGCCAGTAACAACGCCACTGTTGATTTAGAACCATTAACGATCCAACCAAGAGGTTAATCAAATGTAAACGGCTAATGATATAATTAGCCGTTTTAGATTTTAAAAAGGTTAACTTTTTAAATCTAAAGTATTTGGCAAAACCATTAACATTATTAATCTAACTTAAAGTAGAATTTAGAGTGATTATGCAAATATCAAGTTTAATATAAATTAAATCCCTGTACACGACAAAACGAAGAATAACGACCAAACAGAATTAAAGTAACTTGCTGATAAATACGCTTAATTTGTTTATAATATTTTCGATAAAAACAATTGTAAAATGAAATTATGAAATCTATCAGCAAGTTGTCATCTATTTTAAATACTTTTTTATCTTGGAACAAGCCTAGGATCACCTTGTTATCTCATTTCTTGATGTCACTGTTTGCTGTAAGGACGGTCAACCTAAAACAAATTGCCAATGCAATGAGGGATACTGCAAAACCTGAATCAAATTATCGTAGACTCCAACGTTTTTTTCATCATACAACTTTTTCTACGATGAATTAGCAAGATTTATTGTGGGACTCTTTTTCAATGAAAAAGCCCATTGGTACTTAACCATGGATAGAACAAACTGGAAATATGGCAATTTAAACATCAATATACTGATGCTTGGTATATGTTACAAAGGAAGAGTTATCTCTGTGTGCTGGTCAATGCTCAATAAAAAAGGGAATTCAAATACTGCGGAGCGCATTGAGCTTGTCAGTCGATTCATGAGTATTTTTGGTAAAGAGCGGATCAAAGATTGACTTGCAGACAGAGAGTTTATTGGTGGCGATTGGTTCGGTTGGCTTAACGAGGAAGAGCTTCCTTTTATTATCAGGCTCAAGAAGAATGAAATCACGACCAATAGCCGAGGATTAGAAGTTGATATTCATGGGTTATTTTTTCATTTAAAAGCAGGCCAAACACAATCCTTAGCAGGGGCCCGCATCCTCTGGAATAAAAAGGTTTATTTAGCCGCTAAACGTTTGTTAGATGGAGAATTGCTTATTATCGCTACAAACCATTTTTTACCTGATAGCATTGAAGTTTATTTGAAGCGCTGGGAAATTGAAACACTATTTGAATGCTTAAAAGGGCGTGGATTTAATTTCGAGGACACCCGAATTACCGAGCGAGAACGAGTGAGTAAAATGGTTGCTGTTCTATCAATTGCATACTGTTGGGCTCACAAAATGGGGGAATGGCGCCGCGAACAAGGCGATGGGGTCAAAACGAAAAAATACGGGAGGCTCGAAAAGAGCTTATTTCGACACGGATTAGATTTATTGCAGCAAATATCCATCGGCTCATGCCGTGTTATAAAAACCATTAACCGTTGTTTGAATTTACTCATCCCAAGACCGATTCAGCCCAAAAAGATTGAGCTGTTCATATGGTGAACAAGAAAATGTCGTGTACAGGGAGTCGACATATACTCTAAAATGTTGAGAGTATCACATACTATTTCAGGGGGCAGGTACTGATTAACCGGAAGAGCCAGTTTATTAGCATTGTTTAAAAACTATGGCACTGAAGAGCAATGTATTGAAGCTCTTTTTAATTGGAAATGGCCTATAGGTTTTATTTGCCCTGACAGGACTTACGCATTGACAAGTTTATGAAATCAATGATCATTAAAAAAAATTAATATATTTTACCTCAAATGATAGAAGTATGACTCGACCATCAACAGCACGATGTAACTTGCCTATGTATATGGGTTTTTTGATTTCAGATCCTAAATATTCTACCTGTACTCGTCTATCAGAGGTTATCGGTATTTCACATCACAGCGTTAATCGTTTTCTCCAAAGAGAATCTTTCGAACCATTTGATCATTTTTAATGAAGTTGTAAATAATGTTAATTTTCAATGTAGTACACTCAGTGTTGATGATACTGTTCTTGATAAGTCATATAGTAAATACAGGGCACTTTTGGTCAGATAAGCATCATAGGGTGGTTAAAGGGATTAACCTGATCACGTAGTATTACACGGATCCTGATGGTAAACATATGCCAGTGAATTATCGTATTTATGACAAATCTGATAGCAAAACTAAAAATGACTATTTCCAAGACATGCTTGATGAAGTGCTGTTATGGGGGTTAATGCCAACCTTCGTCACGGTGACTCTTGGTACAGCTGTGTTCTAAATCTGAAGAAGGTAAGAAAGCACCAGACAGGTTTTATGTTTGCAGTTGAAAGCAACCGAAGAGTATCGATTCAAAAAGGAAAATGGGAGCAAGTTCAGGCGTTAGAAGTCCCAGAAGATGGCCTCGAAGTTTGGTTAAAGGATTTTGGTTAAGTGACACTTTTTCGGACGCGGCTAAAATACCAGCAACGACATTATATTGTCCACTTACCTACAGGGAATCTTAACCTACTGCTAAATAAAGATTTTGTTAATATACATGACCATCATTGGCAAATAGAACAATATCACCGTGCAATTAAGCAAGTTTGTTATATTGAACATTTTCAAGTGCGAAATGAGCAACCAATAAGAAATCATATAGTTGCAGAAATTTATAGTTTTGTTCATTTAAATAAAATGCAGGCTGCTAAGATGAGATGTAATATTGACAAGCATCAGCGTGATCTTTATAAAGATGTGGTCGCTTCTTTTATCGAAATATTGTCGAAAGGGAAGTCTTGCCTAAACCCAAGTTTTCAAGCTTCTGTCAATGCGTAAGTCCTATATTAAACGTCTTTGCAAACAAGGCTAGACTTATCTGGAAGCGTATACGCAAGCCTTTGCGCTCAAAGAGAAATAAAACCTCATTCCAACGTTCTAAAAATCAAGAAGAGTCATTGATATTACAGGAGGAAAACAATTAATTGGATTTATATTACTTCGATGAATCTGGTTTATCATTAATGCCTTATATTTCTTACGCTTGGTAACTGGTTGACGAGGTAATTGAAATCCAATTATCAAGAAGTAAGCAGCTCAATATGCTTGGGTTTGTTCATAGAAATTGCTATTTTAAATCCTTTGTTGTGGAAGGCTCTGTCACTACAGCTGTTGTCGTCGCTTGTATTAATGATTTTGCAAGTAAGCTAAAGCGGCGACAACAATGATCGTGGATAATGCTTTCACCCACAGAAGTAAAGAATTTAGGGTTCAAATGGGGAAATGGAGCGAGCTAGGCTTAACGATTGTCCCCATGTCCCCATGTCCCCATGTCCCCTTATTAACCTGAATTGAAATAGTGTGGCTAAAAATCAAATATGAGTGGTTACCCTTTTCTGCTTATGAGTCAATTGAAGCTTTGAGGGAAAGTCTCTTTGAGGTGTTAGGGAATATAGGAAGAAAATATCACATTGTTTTTGCACCATAACGTGAATCAAATATCACCAAAAAAGTTCGACTACTTCAGTGTAGTTACTTAGTGCAACAGAGGCAGTGAACAACGCTCTGTCTAAGAAGTAGTTGATCTCTATAGGTCTTGTCATGTCATCATCAACTTAACTGTCTGAACCATCCGTATGCTGGGTGGTGTGGGGGGATCGAGATCGTGAAGTGTCTCGCCTTATCCCGATAAAATAACGTTTGTAGAAGCTCCATTTTTATTTGAAAAATAGATCTAAAAAGGTGATATGAGGGCGTACGGACCAGAAACAGAATGAAAATCAAGGAATTTGTTAGACACAATATCTTTCAACTGGAACACTGATGATAGATAACACTTTCTGGGGGCTTTGCTACTTTTTTAATTTAAATTTAGTGCTTATGTTTAGTCGGTACTACACTAATAGTTAGTGTGCACGTTTTGCAGACTTGTATGTCTTAGATGGAGTGCTTATATATTGCTAAAGATTATTAGCACAAACGTTGTATTTCAGATGCTTGGGTGACTAGGAGAAGCAAATTATGAAAATTAAAAAATTTTTTTCAGATTTTATGGCAGATGAGAGTGGACTCACGGCTGTTGAGTATGCCATCGCTGGAGGTTTGGTCGTTGGTGGCATGATTGCGGCTTTTAATCTATTAGGAACGAATGCTACATCGAAGATTGAGTGTCTCGCGTCAGCGGTGGATGGAGCCAGTGCCGACTGTGGAGCTTAACGGATAGAACACATAGTTTCATGGGTTTTCATCTTTGGGAGTGACGCCCTATAGTGTCGATTATAACTGAGTCTCAGCTGTCATCGCAGCTCTTGCTAGCTGGAGCAGCTTTCATTGCTGCGATTGTCATCGATATCTATAAAGAGAAGATCCCCAATAAACTTTGCTTATTAGTAATTGTTTCCGGGTTTGTCATTAACACCTATTATGCTCAGCTGGAAGGGGTATTAATGGCATTACTCGGCTTTGCATTGGCATTTATCATCCTGCTCCCTACGTTTTTATTCCGTATACTCGGTGCTGGAGATATAAAACTGATGATGGGCATTGGTGCCTTGATGGGGCCAGAGCTTCTCATTTATAGCCTGATGTACAGTTTCTGTGCCGGAACGGGAACCAGTTTGCTGTTTATTATATGGAAGACAGGTTTTACTGGCTTGGCTAAAACGTTGAAGCGGTATTGGGATTGTTTCTATCTTCGTACTTATTTTAAACCTGAACCCGGTGAAGCTGCTGGGTTACGTGTGCCTTATGCACCCGCTCTCGGACTTGGCTGGTTATGGGCCTGCTCCTTAGACAGTGATATATCTGAATTGTATTTCAATTGGAATATATATTTAGCTCCGGGTACTACATAGTATGTTAACTGAGCTCAACTCAACTCAACTCAACTAAACTAAACTTACATACGTCGTTATTAGACTACATAGGTTGATAAAACATGCTACGTTTAAGCACAGATAACTCCTCTACAAATAGCAATAAACTTGCTCCCCGTCCGATCTCTATTGAAGATACAGGAATTAAAGAATTTTTTTTACTCGAGTTGATGCTGAAACACCTCTCGAGAGGTGGGGTACTGACCAAGTTTCAACTCGTCAATAAAATGGGGGTCACAGGGGGGATTATTCAGGAGCTATTCGACAAGGCTAAAGGCTTAGCCTTGGTTGAAAATCGGCAATCAACAGAAAATGAGCAGATGCGCTATTCTCTTAGTGAAGCTGGCGAAAGATATGCGAAGCAAGCCACTATAAAGAGTGGCTATCTTGGCTTAGTTCCTGTGCCATTAGCTCAATATTCAACCATCTGCCGTATGCAGTCCAGTAGAAAAAACCCCGTTACACTTAATATGTTACAGGACTCTCTGAAGGCATTGATTTTGCCTGATGACCTATTACATAAAATCGGACCTGCGCTCAATTCAAATAGACCAGTGTTGATCTATGGACCGTCTGGCACGGGTAAAAGCTACCTTTGTCGAAACCTTAATGCCATTTTAGGCGACTCTGTGCTAATTCCCTACTCGATCGCCATTGGTACAGAAGTTATTCAGGTATATGACCCAAAACTTCACCATGCTGTAGGTAATAATATTGAGTCAAACCAATTGGACTTGGTACAAGGACATGATCCACGTTGGATCGAATGTAAAAGGCCATTGAGGATCACTGGCGGAGAGCTTACAGCTGAGATGCTAGAGGTGCAATTTGATAGTCATAGTCGAACTTACATGGCACCCATTCAGCTTAAAGCCAATAATGGCATCCTATTATTGGATGATCTAGGGCGTCAACGCATCAGTGTTAAGCAACTTTTCAATCGTTGGATCATTCCTATGGAGGAACGGCGTGACTTTCTGTCCATGCAGTCCGGTGAACATTTTGAACTCCCCTTCGAGTTAATTTTACTATTCTCTACTAACCTTAATCCTAATGAACTGGTTGATGACGCTTTTTTGAGACGTCTCGGATATAAGATCCGTTTCGATGCACTCGATGAGGCATTGTATAGAAAAATCTGGTTCCAAGTATGTGAAGAACAGAGGCTCAGTTGCAGTGAAGAGATGTTTAAACATCTAATAAATGATTATCATCATTTATTAGATAAGCCTTTGATCCCTTGTTATCCAAGAGATCTGTTAAGGATTATGGCAGATCAAATCAGTTTTATGGAGCTGAAACCTTTGGTAACTAAGACCTTGATCGCTGAAGCTTGGTCTATCTATTTTGTATAGTCTTTACTGTTCAGCTAAATATGTGCAAAGGAGGTTTCGATGAACAATAAAACCTTTTTATTCGTCTTGATATCGCTAGCCTTCGGTGTGCTAGCTGTTTTTTTAGCCAGAAATTGGCTCGAGTCTAATAGTAAATCTAGCAGCTCTGAGGCTACATCTGCAGTTATCACTATGGCGGCCGTAATTCCTCAAGGGGCGATACTGAAACGACAGAATTTGAAGTTGATGCCGATGCCTAATTCAGTGATCCCAGAAACCGCCATTAAAACTTTCAAGGATGCCGAGGGTATGGTGGTTAAACACAATCTTTATACTGGGGAAATACTGCGCAGTGAGCGGATTATCAAGAAGGGAGAGGGCAGTACATTAGCGAGTTTAATCAGTCCTAACATGCGGGCGGTGACTATCAGGGTCAATGATGTCGTTGGGGTAGCTGGTTTTCTTTTACCGGGTAATCGAGTCGATGTACTGAATTTATTTAAAAAAGATGGAACCTTACATACGGAGATAGTATTGGATAATATTAAAATTCTCGCAATAGATCAACATTCATCAAATGATGAAAATAAACCTAAGTTAGTGAGGGCTGTGACTCTCGAGCTGGATCTTGAACAAGCGAAAGTATTACTGATAGCTAAGGGGCGTGGAAAACTGCAATTGGCATTAAGAAATCCCAATGACTCTGCCAAAGTTGAACTAGTCTCTATTAATCAAAAAGAATTGGGAGAGGAGGAGGTTGTGAGCAGCATAGTGAAGCCTCCGATAAAGAAGGAAGTTCGTGTTGTTTATTCAGATGTATACCTTATCAAGGGAATGAAAGAGCAGGTTGTTAGGGTAAGTAATTAGGTGTAGATAGTTATTCATGCATTCATTCATTAAGGAGTGTTCTGTGCTGCATTTAACATCAAAATATACTGAGATCTTTGCATGTTGTTTGGCTTTGTTTTTTATAAGTTTTGCAGCAAAATCTGGTGGGCCCATAGGGGTGAACAAAGATATTATGTTGATTCCTATATTCAAATCTAGGGTATTAAACCTTGAGAAACCTGTCTACCGTGTCTCAGTGGGGAATCCCAATATAGGTGATATCAAATTACTGCCGAACAATGAACTTTATGTGTTAGGTAAAAAACTGGGCAGTACGAATATCATGATCTGGGATAAAAACGAACGGCTAGTTGATGTGATCGACATCGAGATCACCCATGACCTTAACGGGCTTAAATTACGTCTACATGAATTATTACCTGATGAAAAGTTAGGTGTACAAACTTCACAGGGACAGCTCCTGATAAGTGGGCAAGCATCAAACTTGCAAAAAATGAACACTGCCGTTGAGCTTGCTAAGGCCTACACTGCCGCAGCATCAGTGTCTAAGATCAAGAGTACAGTATTAAATATGATGACTGTTGGTGGTGCTCATCAAGTTATGCTAGAAGTTGTAATTGCAGAAGTTCAAAAAAGCGTCGCCCGTCAATTTGAATCTAAGTTTTTTATATTGGATAGAGGAACTAACTTCTCTATTGGAGCAATAGGTAGAGGTGGATCGTCCAACTTAGATCCTGGGTCTGCGATCGGTAATAGTGGGTACTTTTCACAATATATTAATAGTAACTTATTAATAGATTTTGCCTTAGATGTTGCCAAACAAAATGGCTTAGCTAAGGTATTGGCCGAGCCCAATCTTACAGCCTTGAGCGGACAGTCTGCTGAATTTCTATCAGGTGGCGAATATCCGATCCCTGTTCCTGGAACTAATGGTTCGACGACAATTCAATATCGTGATTATGGTGTCGGAGTTAGGTTTGTACCTACAGTGTTAGATTCAGGAAAAATAAATTTAAACCTCAACGTTATTGTGAGTGAGGTGAGCAATGCCAATGCAGTGTCTTTATCCAACTCGGGATCTAGTGCGAGTTTGATAATTCCGTCTCTCATCAAGAGAACCACATCAACGACGGTGGAGCTTGCCGATGGCCAGACTATCGCGGTCAGTGGTCTCATCAGCGATACCTTACAGGAAAACATAGACAAATTACCAGGTCTAGGAGATATCCCTATCTTAGGTCAACTGTTTACTAGTAAAAGCTTCAAGAGTGGCCAGAGTGAACTGGTTATTCTGGTGACCCCAAGACTGGTAAGGCCCTTCAATAGAAAACATATCTCGCTACCCACC
The DNA here is from genome assembly GCF_023284005.1 of Shewanella surugensis. Lineage (GTDB taxonomy): Bacteria > Pseudomonadota > Gammaproteobacteria > Enterobacterales > Shewanellaceae > Shewanella > Shewanella surugensis. The sequence continues at coordinate 1,036 of NZ_JAKIKS010000097.1, read as the reverse complement.
GATGATTTTGTGTTGCCATCTGATATAGAATTTTACCTTTTAGGTAAAATGTCACACAAAAAGCAAGATGCTGAGCGGAGTGAAACTCCCTATGAAGCCATTCTTAATGATGCAAAAGTCGATGATACGGGAACTCAACAGAAATATGGACACTCACTTTAAGCTAAGGGGGAATGAGTGTATGAAAAAGTTCAATACTAACTTAGGCGTTAAACATGTTTGCCTATTGGCCATGCTCACACAAGTGAGCTGCGCCGAACTCAATAATTTTCCTATGGATGCTAGTTATCAGAAGGTTAAACAGATCCAAATTTTAGATCTCGGTGCTCCGGAGCGCAATGACGGCATAGTCGGTGTGTTGGATGGGGTTTATGGTGAAAGGGTAATGAAGGCATATCGTGAGAGTAATGTATTACCCAAAGATGCTAGGAGCAATATTTCGGAGGAAAGAGCTAATTAGTCTATTTATTTACCCTTTTTCTGGATATTAAATCACTTAGGGTAACCTCTCAACACACGGATTACAAAGGAAGTATGATACTTACAGTAGAGAGTAAATGTAACAAAACTGCCTGTCACAAGTGCGGAAAGGACTGAAGTGGTCAACTAATTTTGGCCACGGACTTGGAGTCTTTCTCAAATAACCGCTCAGACTCCATTGGTGTCAAACCACCGTTATACTGATGTGGTCTGACTTGATTGTAATATCTAACAATGTAGTGGCTTATCGTTCTATTCGCTTCATCAAATGACGTAAAGCCCGCTCTTGGCATCCATTCTGTTTTAAAACTGCTAAAAAATCGCTCCATTGGCGCGTTATCCCGGCAATTACCATGCCTGCTCATACTTTGTTCTATTCGATATCGCCACAATAACGTAACCGTCCGAGCAAGTACATCTTCAACCGTGTTCATCGATCCCTTATGTGTAACCGTCCGAGCAAGTACATCTTCAACCGTGTTCATCGATCCCTTATGTTAACCCCTGACTATGATATCAGGAGTTAATATGACTAAGCGTTCTCATGAAGAGTGGG
>NZ_JAKIKS010000096.1 GCF_023284005.1 Shewanella surugensis | reverse complement strand
TTAAGAAATAATCAGCCCTGTTTGTGTCTTTTAAGAACTGACCGGTTATGGCTTTATTGTCTATTTTATTTATTCTTTCAGTAACTTTAGTGCAATCATTATATGACAAAATATCAATTTTGAAGCTAAATATTTCTTCTAAGTCAATAGTTTGTATTTTTATTTCTTTTATGTTTCCAGTATAGGTTTCAATAAAGTTTTGTTCGCTAAAAGAGGGGGATACTAAGCTTTTAAGGGTGTTAAAAGCCTCTATTTTATTCTCTGGGCTTTCAGAACGACTCATAAATATAAATAAGTTTTGTTTTGCTTCTTCTTTGTTTGTTCCGCAAAACCAATCAGCTATTTTCCCCCAAGTACTATTAACATCATCAATACTCTTTGCTGTTTTGATATCTTGAATGTCTGAAGTGCTAATCGAACGATTAAACCAACTTCCATTTAATTCTATTGCAGTAGGCATATAAATTTATCTAGTTGAACGTAAGTAAGTCCATAAATACAAAAAATAGTCATCAATTTATATCAAAAAAAAAATTTTTTAGCAGAAAAATTCATTAATGCAGCAATTTTCCTTAATCTCCCCTATTGTCGAGTAGGTGACACTTGTTATTAAGTGCCGCCCCTCTAAGAGCCGTACATGCAACTTTCACTGCATACGGTTCAAGCCTCCACTAAGGCATCATATGACACCCAACAACCTACAACCTACAACCTACAAAGTATTTAGGGCAGGTTCGAACCATGAGTTCCAACTTTCCTATTCTGTTTTCGCTTATTGAAATAGTTAGCAAGTTAAGGACGATAAGGTGTTGCCGAACGTCTGACTTTTACATGCCTTTCTATTGATGTTCCAGCTATTTGAGCCAGATTGAATTGGCTACCCATGTGTGAATACCAGTGATAATGATCCTTATCACTGGTAGGGATTTAACTTTAATCATCCTTATCTTTTTTAGTTTCCTGTAAATTTCTTTTTAATTCTTATGGCTATAATTAGACATTAGTATAATTATGTTTAAAAAACAAGTGATTGCATATGTTTTTTGTTGTGAAAAATATCACTTAGAGCATAATCCTCTTTTTTGACACTTGTTACTTATTATGCTTGAAATATTACTGCACTAGTAGGTGTAATAACCGCAGGGTGATAACTTTAATTGAAATATAAAACTTAATTATAACAAGTGTTTGTTAGAGTTCTCTATGTTGGAGTTTTTAGATATATTTATGAAAAAGTTAACTTTAATGTTAATTCCTTTGGTTTTTGCTCCTAATGCTATAGCCGAAAGTGATAAAAGCAACTTGATGCTAGAAGGATCTTTAGGCATTTTAAATGGTTCATCGACCGAGTTGGTTTATGATAGTGATGGTAGTAAATTGAGTCAGCTTGATTGGGACATTAATAATGTCCCAATCATTCAATTGGGTGCAACTTGGAATTTGAATGATAATTGGACAGTAAAAGGCAGTTTTTGGTCAATCTTGACCGATGATGGCAATGCTAATATGAAGGACAGAGATTGGTTAGATCCATATCAATCAACGCCTACTGATATTTCTGTCAGTCCAGATACTAAATTGAGAGAAGCGTATGAATTTGATTTGAATGTGACTTATTGGCTAATAAGTCAGCAAAGTTATAAGCTTGGTGTTGTCAGTGGATACCAATATAATACATTTAAATGGGATGGTATTGGCGGGAGCTTTTCTTATGATAATGGTGCGGATATCGGTGTTTTTCCTGATACTGTAGGTATTGACTATGAACAAGAATTTAGTGCTCTTTATTTAGGATTAGCTGGAGAGTATATATTTCAACAATCCGAAATTGGCATGTTGCTTAAGTGGAGTCCTTGGGTTAACGCAAAAGATGTTGATAATCACAATATGCGTGATTTGACATTTTATGAAAAAGGTAACGAATCGTCCGACTATCTCTCACTGTCTTTAAATTATGGTTATAACTTCACTTCGCAAGTAAAACTTTATGTAGAATATGTGTATACCAAGTACTTTGAGACTAAAGCTGACACAACTATTGTGGAAAACAGTACTGGAGATTCATACTTTATACCAAACGGAGCTGGTTTGGATAATGAAAATTCAACCATTTCGGTCGGTGTGAAATATACTTTCTAGATCTAGCTTTTACTGTTTAAAGTGAGTTTTTGTTGCGATACACAAGTATTCAGCAGTGAAACTCGGGGGAAATGGTATGGTGCCGCTTTTAATTTAAGGTACCATGCCAAATAACACTTCACTTAAACAGAGGGACATCTTTATATCTGGCTAAATAATGAAGTGTAAAGTCACTACCAGTTTATTTATTTGCTCAAGTAACACTGTACTATTTTATACTACCTCAATCGATTCTTTTGCAGATTCAGATAATTCCCCTCAAAAATGCCCGATTTACCATAATAATGATTGTGCGCAATGCGAATTTGTATTTCGAGGAAAAAGAGCAAGATAAGCTCTGAAATGAATAGTTATCTTAGCAAAAAAACCTCTAAAACGAAATGCTAATAGTTAGTGAGTTTCACCACTATGAGGGTTCAGGTAAAAATAGCATTCAAAGCCCTGAAATGATAAAATAAGCCTCTTTTTTAGTTGTAGAGGCATTCTGGATTGAACGAAACATACACAGACGCATTGAACGGACTCGTTGCACACTCTTTAATCCATTTGTATTTACATTGTGATGAAAGCTCAAGATTTATCCCAACTGCAAAACGTAACCAAATTCTAGTTCAACATCTAAAGCCAAAAATAAAACAAACTGAATATAGTTGCCTGAAAAATGAACTCAAAAGGTTCATTGCAATTGGCCGCAAGCAAAAAGGCGATCTTGAGCTGAAACTGATTGAAATTAAGAAAATCCATGAAGACCTCAATCAAGAAATTAATGAGGCTCGAAATATATTTGATCTACTTGAAACAATAAAAGTTAAGTTGAAAATCGATAGTCGCTTCATTCAAAAGGATGAGGGTAGAACATCTGATTTTATCTGTATATATCAGTCTGATATTGAAAAAGGTTTCGATGATAAGGGAAATCAGATCATACCTCTTTTAATGCTAACTCCCCCCAAGAAGACACCTTCTATAATTGAAGTCATTAAAAATACTTCTCTTTTTGTGGTTGAAGAAACTGAAATAAAGGGCAATATTGTATTGAAATCGATTCTATAAAATCAAGGACGTAATATGGCTTACGATGCGACGAGTATTCGGGTTTTAAAAGCAGAGGAAGTGTATGATCGCTTTGAATAGGGGCTATTGTTATATAGGGATATCTTAACGTAGGAGACTGGTACAAAATGATCAGGCAGTCGTCCACTCAACTCAATCAACAGCTCTCACAAGGGAAATACAAGTCTGTTGTCTATAGAATCTGCATCATCGCCGCTCTAGGTGGTTTACTCTTCGGTTTAGATATGGGGTTTATTGCTAATTCGCTCGATGCAATTAAAAGCGCTTATGGCTTAGATCTGCAACAAGGTGAAGACTTTGTTGCCATCATCGCCTATGGCGGTATTTTAGGCGCCTTATTAGGCGGGATCTTAGCGCGTTTTCTAGGTCGTAAAAAACCACTGATAGCAGCAGGTCTATTCTTTACTATTGCCTCTATGCTATCAGCGACAATGCCTTCAATAACCATTCTAGAGCTGTGCCGCTTTATTATTGGTTTTGCGGTTGGTATAACCTCCTTTGTCGTACCACTCTACCTTTCTGAAACAGCACCCAAAAAAATCCGCGGCGCAATGGGTACTCTATTTCAGCTCATGATCACAATCGGTATCTTCTTAATTGCGGTAAGTAATATCTCTATCATTCAAATTCTTGTTAAGCCGACAATCACTGTTCCAGTCATGTTTTTGGTCATTGCAGCATTTGCTATCATCATGTTTATCAGCTGCCTAACGTTACCTGAATCTCCTCGCTGGCTCGTACTTAAAGGACGCCATAAAGAGGCTAAAGCTGTACTTAATAAACTTCGCAATACTCAAGCTGAAGTTGAAGAAGAATATCGTGAAATTGAAGATAACGTTAAAACACCAACACATAGCTTATCTCTACTCTCTAAAGGCTACTTCTGGAAAGTGCTGATCCTTGCTGTTTTTATTCAGTTCTTTCAACAGCTTGTTGGTATCAATATAATGATCTATTACTCACCGACAATCTTCGACTATGCAGGTATGACTGGAGTTGGTGCAATGTTGCTGGTTCCTACAGTGAATATGCTCTTTACCTTCCCAGCGCTTAAATGGGTAGAGAAATGGGGTCGTAAGAAACTGTTATACATGGGATCAATTGTCATGTTTATCGCTATGGTAGCTGTAGGTTTATCATTCTGGGTGATGGGACAAGGTTCCCCTAGCAGTATCGAAAAAGGTATTCTGTTAGTTTCTGTTATTGTTTATATTTTCGGTTTTGCTACATCTTGGGGCCCTGTTGCTTGGCTACTATGCTCTGAATTATTCCCGCAAGAAGGCCGTGAAATTGGTATTATGGTCTCAACGATGGTTAACTGGACGTTTGCTGGACTTGTCATGGGGACTTCTCTCACTATCATGCATACTTATGGTGACGATTCTATTTTCTTCGTCTTTGCGCTTTTTTGCTTGCTCTCATTAGCATTTGTGAGATTCTTTGTCCCAGAGACAAAGAATGTCACACTGGAGAAAATCGAAGCTGACCTTAAAGCTGATGTGCCTCTAAGTCAATTGGGTCAAAGCCATGCTAAAGTATAGACATCGTTTTATCCCACGGGGTTTTCATGAACGTTTTCTATCCACTTAAGGTATAGTCAGTTTTTAAGATTTTTGAGCTTTTCGCATTGTCATCAGTTATAGATCATCTTTGGCGCGATTGTCGTCTTACAGTTGAGGCACGAAGGTAGGCTCTGATAAACATTTTACTTCACTGGTTTATTTAGGGTCTGGTTTACAATATTAGTTCGCGTAGGGTTGTTTATCAAGGTATTGCGAACCATCCAACACTACTCTTTAACTGGTTCGCATCGAGTATACCCGATGCGAACCAGTTTATCTATATATCAAGAGCATAGCTAGATTAAAGCTCGCTAGATCCTTGGTTTTTGTTCAATATCAATATGATGCGCTCAGAATAGAGCAAAGTTCACCCGAATATATTTTTGCAACAAGCCCATAATCAACCACCTATTTGAGGTTGATATTACGCCCTCTGTGTGATTGATTAATCTGGGTCGAAAAATATGATCACAAAGAGGGTTATTAGTTAAATTTCCTACCCGACTTCAGGTTAGTTACTTTTTTTTCGAGTGCAATAGTTAAAGTTAATACCACTGTTCAGCCAAAAAATAACAAATCCAATGTTAGACGTTACAAACTATCAATAAGATGATTTGCTCAATTTGTAAGACCTTCGCCCATTATAAAAGCAGCTTGCAGCGACTAAAAACAGATTGAAATAGATCAATATCTCTTTACTTGTCTCAGATATAACCAAAGCCCAAGTCTCCATTAAAAAATGAGGTGACACACTGAAAAAACCAATAAATGGAATCATAAAAATTATAACCAGAATAAGTGCAAAAAGGTCATGTAATATGTGTCCTTTAAATTTCTTATTTAGTATTACAATTATATTAAAGTAGGCCATTATCAAAAAATGAAGTACTACATTGATTGCCATCACCCCCCCAAGATAAATAATGAAATTCATAACCTACCCGCTCTGTCTGTTTTTTCTTCAAATGGACCAACTAACTCGTAAGCTTGTACCATCTGTTTCCAAACAGATGGACCATAGCCATTATACAAGACCTCCACAGTTGCAGCTCCTATTCCTTCCACTACAGCCCCTCCAACTTGACCACTCAACAAAGCTGGAACAGATTCACCTACTCTGGAACCAATCACATCTTTCATTGTTCGATTAGCTATAACTTGATTCCCATTACTTAATATATTAGCCGAAGCACCGTTAACAGCCACGGCAAAAAGATCGATATGAATATCACCAAAGGATATGGTTGTACCGTCTACGCTCATGCTTTCGAAATTAACATTATTAAAGCCTTTATCACGAACTGCACTAACATAAGCACCCGCAACTTGACCGATGGCATTAGAGCTCATTGCAGACAATCTAGCATCATTAAAGGCACTTCCTGCGAGCGCACCGGCACTCGCACCAATTAAAGTTGCATATACTTTATCTGCGATGGAATCACCCGCATTTAAGAAACCAGCTGTACCGCCTGAAATCCCACCAAAGGTGGCGTTATAAGCATTAAATTTACCATCAGGATCAACAAACATATAAGGATTGTTATTAGCGTATGAATAACGGTTAAAGCTGAATTGTGTATCAACAAAACTCACCGGATCATTGCTGTAAAAGCGACCTATTAACGGATCATAATAACGGGCTTGCATGTAAGTTAAACCTAAGTCTTTATCTTGCAAATGACCAGTAAAGCCGATCCCCTCTTTATCCCCGCCTAAACGCTTACCAAATGGTTCATAATAACTTCTTGTTGATACTTTCCCGTTACTATCCGTTTCCAGAACGGGTGATCCGAGCATGTCAGTATGTTGATAAGTTGCATTTTTACCATCACTCTCTGCAATTAACTGGCCCCCAGTATAGATGCTTATTGTTCCAGCCCCACTCTGACTTTCACGATAAAGTAATTTACCACCTAGGCTATATATAGTGTATTTGACACCATTAGCGTTAGTCTGTTTAACTCGCTTTCCATTACCATCATAAACATATTTTTGACCATTGGCGGTAACAAGCTGATTAGCTAAGTTATATGTTAATCCATAGCGACCATTGTTAACCGTATTGCCTCGTGAGTCATAATCATATTTATACCCCCCCGATACACTGCCTAAACGGTTCTTACTATCATATTCATATTTTATGTTAGAGCCGCTAATGCTGCGTGATCTGATGTTGTTTACACTGTCATATGAGTAATGACCAGACCCCCAACGACCATTCGCCATTTTAAGGCGGTTTAATCCATCATATTGAACATTCTTAATACTGTTTTTTGAATCTATGTTGTCAGTTAACTGGGTTAAATTATCATTAGCATCCATCGACAAATTTAAGTAAGGGTTATTTGACTAAAAGAACGGTTTGTCACCACGTTCCTCTGTAGCCCTTGGTATCACTGGGCTGTAGCCAAAATATCGATTTTAAAAACACCTAGGTGTTAATAGTTAACCAGTTGAATTGAATGCAAATATTAAGACTCTGCAAATTCATATTTCTTATCCCCCTAGAAATCATGTAAATCGTTCTCACAAACGAGCGTTTGTGAGAGCTTAAATAAAGTCTAATAAATCACCCTATCTTGTGGGTTTCAGGTTATCAAAAACCACTCTCAAAACTAAACTATCAATTGAAGTGGATTCAACGAGTTTCGATAACCACTGACACCAACACAAATCAGTGACAGATATATTCAAACAAAACCTAAGAGCTATTTATAACTTGCACTAGAGATAGGTTTATTTTGTAAGTCATATTAAATCAATGGGTTACTACAATAATGTTAATACATAAGCTCACTGAGTAAATATGAATTTCACCAGTGCGTTAATTTACTTAAATATCAAATAATTAGTGGGTAATATGGAACTTGGTTATAAATTGATGTTTTCGCTACAGCCCAGTGATACCAAGGGTCAAAGAGGAACGTGGTGACAAACCGTTCTTTTAGTCAGAGAACCCTTAGAGGCGAACTTAGACCATTGCGCGATCCGAGTGACACAGATCCTTAACCGGGTTTTCTGTTCCATTGCTCCCTAAACCCCAGCACTGTTATGCCGTGTTATGAGTGTCAGTAAATCTAGCTATTACGATTGGCATAAACGCCCTGCAAACGTGATAAGCCTTGATACACTGAAGCTTTATCGCCGTGTTCGATACTTATTTAAGAAAAGTCGAGGCAGCCTAGGGAACCGTGAAATGGTGAAGCGATTACGCAAAGAAGGCTATCAAGTTGGCCGCTATTTAGTTCGTAAAATCATGCGACGTTTACGGCTCAAGGTCACTCAACGGCAAGCTTATAAGGTGACAACAAAGCGAAAACACAGCGATGCCGTAGCAGATAACCTGCTAAACATGAACTTTAATCCAACCTCAGCTAATCAGGTTTGGGCGGGTGACGTGACTTATTTGAAGACGGGTGAAGGCTGGATGTATTTAGCTGTAGTGCTGGATTTATATTCACGTCGAATAGTGGGATGGCACATAGATAAACGCATGACAACAGACTTGATATCTAAGGCATTGATGAAAGCTTATAACCTTCGGCAACCGCCTAAAGGCTTAGTATTTCACAGTGACAGGGGCTCACAGTATACCAGTAAGCAATTCGGTAAACTGTTATCGAGTTATGGGATCCGTGCCAGCATGGGGGATGTGGGCGCGTGTTGGGATAATGCAGTCGTAGAGCGATTCTTTGGTAGTCTGAAACACGATTGGATTTTTAAAGTTAATCAACCAACAAGAGCATTGATGAAGTTAGATGTGGCGGCCTATATGAAATATTATAACTTAGAGCCGCTGCATTCCGCTAATGGTGATCTGTCACCTGTAGAATTTGAATATTCTCAACTAAAAGTGTCCAATTTGGGTTGACCAGTACAATACCGCGCTATCACCAAAGAAGGCCATACCGTCGATTTTCATTTGTCTCGAACACGCAATCAAAAAGCAGCGAAACGTTTTCTGGGTAAGGCATTGCGGAGTATCGAATCTTATAGCCACCCCAATACTTTGAACACGGATGGGGATAAAGCATACGCGCCAGCAATTCTATCTTTGAAGAAAGACGGGCTCTGTGACCAGAGCCTAAATCAACGACAGGTCAAGTATCTGAATAACCGGATAGAGTCCGATCATGGCAAACTCAAACGACTCATCAACCCTGTTCGAGGGTTTCAATCTTTGAAAACAGCATTCGCTACGATAAGAGGATTTGAGGTCATGCGCATGTTTCGAAAAGGCCAACTTAACTTCTGGTTGTATGGTCGTGCCTCCTTAGCCGAAGTGCGCCTAATTGAGAGACAATTTACTTTCTAGGCGATGAATTAACAGAAAAATCAGACTCCAGCTAAACTTTGCAACGGAGCCAAATTGAGCATTTGAACTTCAATTTCTTGAGTGTAGGCTTTAATTTTCATGGTCACATACAATACTCGATTATCGATATTTATCAACCATTTCGACTGATAGGTAAGTATTTCATTTAATCCTTAATCCTTAATCCTTAAGGTTATTTTATGGTTTCTCTGGAATAAAATCGATAATGAGCGCAACTCTGTCATTTTCAGTTTTATTCCATGCTTCATGAATGAGCCGATCGTCAAAGATAAATATTTTACCCTCTGTCCATCTTTTGATCCCTCCTTGTGATCTAAGTCCACAATCACCATCAGGTATTTCTAGGCCTAGGTGTATCCTCAAATAATCCCCCTGATAACCCATATGAGGTTCAATAACAGTATTAGCCTTTAATATCGAGTATCCTGCAGCGCCATGTGATGGAATATAGTTTTCAATCAAATGACTGGTAAAAGGAGCTAGGTTTGTATTAGATGTTTTATTTCCAAGAGGAAAATCGAATAAGCCGAATGTGCGCCAGTTACCTTCATAAATATCAAATTCTGGCCATGGTACTGTTTGATCTTTTATTAACAGGTATTCACTATAAATTAGATGCCAATTTTTCTCAAACAATGGTACAAATGGTGCTATTTTTAATAAATTCAATGACATTTTAAGTTCCTTAATGACAGCATATGAATGCTGATGGGTGAGAAAGTACAAGACTGGCTGAGCTGATGAGATCCTATTATTTGTTACTCTGGATCCTGCAGATTTGAACAATTCCGAGATTTAGTATACCCTAGAGTATACTCTAGAAACTTGTTTGTGATACAACCCCCTGACTCTTCTACACAAGTCTAAAAATTGAATTTTCTATGGTATGCATGATCAGATTTTGTTACTTCAATCTCTGTGGGTTTGATTCCCCGCAGCTTGCTGCGGGTGTTTTTATGTAGATTTAGCTTTTCGTTATAACCTAAACTCAGGGAAAACCTACAAAGGTTACAATTAAACTTAACAAAAAAACCAACTCATACGCTTACCCTGAGAAGTCATGAGTTTAAAATAATTAAGTGGCATTCAGTATGAGTGAAAACAATGTTATTCCATTACATCCATCACAGAGAAATATTTACTTCGAGCATTTATTTTATAATGATAGTGCTATACATAATGTGGGTGGTTATAACGTAATAAATCATGATGTTGATGTTGCAGTATATAAAAAATCTTGGCAGCTAATGTACCAGAATATTGATGTTTTACGATCAATATTGGTCGAACAGGAAAATTTACCTCCACTTCAAAAAATAGCCTCTCCTACGACAAATATTCTTGAAGTCGACTATATTGACTTTAGTCAACATGGTCAGCCAAAGGAACAAGCATTAGCGTGGATGAAAAAAGAGTTTAATACTGTGCCTTATATCCACAGTTGCTCTAATTCTCGAATTTTTCTCTTGAAAATATCAGAGAACAAATATTATAATTTCAATCGATACCATCACTTATTTATTGATGGTATCAGCTGTCTTTATTTATCATCTTTATTCTACAAGATTTATTGTTGTTTATATAAAAATGAAAGTGTTGATTTTCTAGATACGCTAAAACAATACACACCTTATGTATTAAAAGCTATCAGTTACCAAGATTCTAATCGATTTTTAATAGATAAAGAATACTGGGAAAACAAACTAAATAAAACATCAATACTACATTTCAGGAAAAATTATAACCAAACAGGTTTGTCTAATTATACAATAGATCTACCTAATGTTTTTGTCAGAGATTTGGCTGTCTTCTGTAAAAAAAATGATACCAATTATTCGGCTTTGTTCTCGACAGTGGTTGGCAGTTATTTTTCTCGTATTTATAATATGGATAACATTACCTTAGGTTTAACAGTACACGGTAGGCCAAACAAAGCATCTCATCAAGTAGCCGGTATGTTTTCCAATACCGTTCCTTTTTGTTTTGACTACCTACCGACTCAAAGTTTTAACGACTCCATTAAGCAATCTAACTTTATATTAAAACAAAGCTTAATTCATAGTCGTTTTCCTGCTAGCGAAAGTATACGTTTATTAGGCATCAAGAGCCGGATCCCTATTGAGCTCAATTATGAGTTATTTAATAATAAGCAAGATGAAACAACTAAAAAAACTGGACATATTTTTAGAGTTATGACAAATGATGGTGATCAGCCGCTGCATATACGTCTAATTGACTATAGAAGCGAAGGTAAGCTGGTTCTTGATATCACATATTGTCAGCAATACTTCATGACTGAAGAAATAAGTTTTTTAGCGACGCGATTATTGAATATGTTACAAGCGGGTATAGAAAATCCATCTCTCCAACTCTCTACCTTACCTTGGTTATCAAACAATGAGTATCGCACTCTAGTACATGATTTTAATCAAACTGATGCGGTTTTCCCTATGAATAAGACGCTTAATCAATTATTCGAAGAACAAGCCGCACTAACACCAGATAATATTGCTGCATCCTTCGAAACTGAAACAATTTCTTATCAGAGACTTAATTATCTATCTAATCAGTTAGCATGTAAAATAACAGCAGAATATCAAAAAAATCACAAAAAAGCACTAGAACCTGGCGTATTAATAACACTGTATTTTGAACGTTGTATAGAAATGCTTATCAGTGTGTTAGCAGTATTAAAATCGGGAGGTGCATATGTACCTATTTCTCCCGAAACGCCAATTGATCGCACTTTATTCATGCTTCAAGATACCGACTCTCAATTAATATTAACACAAAGTCAACATTTACCTCAGCTAAATGAAGTTTTAAGAAGATTAAAATATACTACGTTAATTCCTGTTGATAATTATTTCAATATGGCTCAAGAATCAGGTGCTAACTTAAAACCAGTTAACCATGAAACTGATCTTGCTTACGTGATTTATACATCAGGTAGTACCGGTAAGCCAAAAGGTGTAATGCTTCAACATAACAGTATTGTTAACCGAATTAACTGGATGCAGTCTCAATACCCTTTATCAAAAAAAAGCCGCGTCTTGCAAAAAACACCCTATAATTTTGATGTTTCAGTATGGGAGTTACTATGGGCAAATCAGGTGGGAGCAACTTTAATTATAGCTCCACCAAACGCTCATAGAGATCCAGTACAATTGCAAGCATTAATTGTTGAAAATAACATTTCGGTTATGCATTTTGTGCCAACCATGCTAAGTCTTTATTGCCAATATCTCATTGAGCATAAAAAAACACTACCTATTTGTGTGGAGCAGATTTTCTGTAGTGGTGAAGAATTAACCAAAACAGTCATTGGTCTTTTCGAGAAAGTACGACATAACAAGGTATTTATTCACAATTTATATGGACCTACCGAGGCCGCTATTGATGTTAGTCACTTTGATAATATTAATAAAAAAACGTCTTCTTTGTTAATTGGACAGGCAATTTCCAATACAAAACTTTATGTTCTAACTGAAGATCTTGCACTTGTCCCTTTAGGTACATCGGGTGAACTTTACATTAGCGGGGTCTGCTTAGCTCGTGGGTATAAAAATCTAACCGAGCAGACTAAAAAACAATTTATAAACAATCCTTTTGCTTCAAAAAGAGACAAAATAAATGGTTACTCTAGGTTATACAAAACAGGTGATATTGTACGACATCTGCCTGATGGTAATTTGGAGTATTTAGGAAGAAATGATTTCCAAATAAAAATAAAAGGTCATCGTGTTGAATTGGAAGAAATTGAATTTATATTATCGAAAATAACAGGTATTAAACAAGCATGTGTTATACCAATTAACAACGAAAATAATGATTTTTCTGCGTCTACTCTTGCTGCTTTTTATGTATTGAACGAAGTAAGTAGTAAAAGCATTAACGCTACCATTATACATGTTCTTACAAAAATATTACCAGATTACATGATTCCAAGTACATTACTGAAAGTTGATGTTATCCCACTGACATTAACAGGTAAAGTTGATAGACATTTATTGCTTAATTTACTTCCGCTATACAAGGAAGAAAAAATTAATATTTACGTTAAACCAGAAAATAAAAGTCAAAAAATATGTTGTGAAATATGGCAGCAAGTTTTTAAAATAAAGTGTGTCGGAATTGATGATAATTTTTTTGAAATAGGGGGGAATTCTATTATAGGGATCCAACTTATATCAAAGTTAAGTAAGCAAGGTTATGTGGTCCCCTCTTTAAGAACACTATTTCAATATCCAACTATCCGCCTCATATCTCCACTTTTATCAAAAGAGAGTAGTACCCAATCTTCCGGGAAAGAGCTTCAAGCCTTTAGTCTACTAAAGTCAAAAGAAGTAAAAAATCATGATGATTTTTTAGATGGTTTTCCTGCCAGTATTACCCAGCAGGGGTTAATTTATGAATCTCTTCGATTTGGTAATTTGATTAATTTTGATGTGTTTTTTTGTACTATTAATCAAAGCTTTAATAACGAAAAGTTTTTTAACGTTATGAATTCACTAGTTAACAAATATACGTTGATGAAAGGCATTTTTAGCTTGAGTGAAGAAAATGGCTATAATTTATTTGTCAGAAAGAAAATTATTATAAAAGATCATGTGAAGGTGATTTATGGGCCTATTATTACATCTGACAAAATAAAAACAATAGATTTTATTGAAGAACAATTACTGTTAAAAAAAGAGTTTAATCCAGAGAGGTTATTTGATTTTGTAGTTATCTCCAATAAAGATAAATTTAGTTTATTTGGTTTTTTTCATCATACGATTACGGATGGTTGGAGTTTTAATAGATACTTCTCAGACTTTATTAATCTTTACTGTTTGAATAATAATGTAGATTTACATCTAGAATCAACCTATGCCAACTTTGTACAATTAGAAGCAAAATCTATTACTAATAAAAAACATGAAAGATTCTGGCTAAAATATCTCTCAAAATATGAACCAGTTCGCCCATTGAAATGGTTCAATGCAACAACCGAAATAAAGAATGATTTTTATTCAAAACAAAACTTCATTATAAAACGCTTAAATCTTTCAGACGCAAATAAAATTCAATCTACAGCATCAAAACTAAATGTTCAGGATAAATCGTTATTCCTAGCAGCTCAATTTTGTCTCATGGCAAGTTTTCATCAAAAAAATGACATTGTTATAGGTCATGTATGTAATAATAGACCGATTCATTCTGAAGGAGATGCACAGCTAGGTTATTTTTTAAATGTGATTCCTTTAAGAATTAATGTTGATACAATCAATATTGCAAGAACAATTAAATCTATTCAAAAAGGGATTGTCGTACAAAATGATTATCAAATTTATCCTTCCGCAAAAATAGCTTCTCACTATGACGATGAACTTTATTCATCAACATTTGATTTTGTTCAGTTTAAAGAAGTGGATCATCATCAAAATAATGGATTGATAGATGATTTTGAAGATGTTTCATACAATAGTTCTTTATTTTTATTTAATGTTACTCGCCATGATAACCAGTACGTCATAACCTTATTGATACATAAAAGCCTAAGTGATGAGGCTGCATCTAATCATTTATTAAAATATTATGAATTTTATTTGGAGCAAATATGTTCACTTGAGATGACAGAATTTAAGAATATCCATCCAGAAGATAGCAAATATCTTGCTCTCTGGAATGATTCAGATCGATCTTATCCCAGTCATCAAACACTTCATCAATTATTTGAGATGCAGGCAAAAAAAACACCTAACCAAATAGCCATAAAATTTGAAGAACAAAGCCTAACTTATCGAGAATTAAATGAAAGAGCTAATCAGCTGGCACATAATATTCGTAATCGATACCAAGAATACTATCAGATACCACTCAGACCTGACACTTTAATCGCACTCTATCTTGACCGCTCGCTGGAGATGCTTATCGGTATCTTAGCTGTGCTCAAGGCAGGCGGAGCCTATGTACCTATTTCTCCTGAATACCCGCAATCACGTACCACTTTTATACTGCAAGATACAAGCACGCCCTTCATTATCACGCACGCGCATTATGTGGTTCAATTAACAAGATGCTGTAAAAAAAACCTTAGCGAAAATAAAGTCAATACCACACGACATTGTCAAGTAATTAACCTAGATGACGACAGCTTAGTATCACGTGCTTGCGATAACCTTTCACCTATCAGTCAAGCCATAGATTTAGCATATGTCATTTACACCTCAGGTACTACAGGTCAGCCTAAAGGAGTAATGATTGAGCATAGAAGTGCCGTTAACACGATAATCTCAATGAATGATATTTATAATATAAATTCAAACTGTTATAGGATGGGGTGGTTCAGTAATTATATTTTTGATGTCTCAGTTTCAGAAATATTCAATAGCTTATGTTTTGGTGGCGAGCTTCACTTGTTTAATGAAAAAATAAGACAGAATCCATTATTATTAAGTGAATACATTAATACTCATTTACTGCATTGTTTATTTGTGCCTCCCGTATTATTAACCGTATTACCAAAACATGAATATCTATCATTACAGAGTATTATTTTTGCAGGTGATACTTGTGAGCAAAAAGTAGGTGAATATTGGGCTAACCGATATGCACTTTATAATTATTATGGCCCGACCGAAGCAAGTATTTATGCATCAGGAAAAAAAGTAGATGCTAGCCGGAATGTTAATGAAATTGGTACAGCTGTTAGTAATACTAAACTATATGTCCTCAATGACTATTTACAACGTCTTCCTGTTGGCGCATCTGGTGAACTCTATATTAGTGGTATTGGCTTGGCTCGCGGTTACCTTAATCGTGACGTTCTGACTCTTGATCGCTTCATAGACAACCCCTTTGCTACGCATGAGGATATTGAGAAAGGTTACAGCCGCCTCTACAGAACAGGCGATTTAGTTCGCTATTTGCCCGATGGCAATTTGGAATACTTAGGTCGTAACGACAGTCAAATCAAAATTAGTGGCTATCGCATCGAACTAGGGGAAATAGAAACTGCCTTAAATAGAGTAGATGGAATTAAACAGGCGGTAGTAATTAACCTGCGAGGAGGTGATAATCAATACCTAGCAGCCTACTTTGTCTCCGATGGTTCAGATATTGATGTTACAGCTATTCGTCAAGAATTAACGACTAAGCTTCCCAAGTATATGGTGCCATCAAGCTTTACCGCTATCGATACTGTCCCCTTAACCCTTAACGGTAAACTTGATCGTAACGCCCTTCCCGATCCCGATGTTATCGATAGTGCTAATTACATACCGCCACGCAACGAACAAGAAAACTTACTTTGTGACATCTGGCAAGCCGTTCTAGGACTAGAGCGGATAGGCATCCATGATAATTTTTTCCGTATTGGCGGGGATTCCATGACGGCGATCCGTTTAAGTGCCAAAGGGCGGCAAAGTGCTAATTTAGATATCCCTCTAGTTCAGTTGTTCGCTCACCCGACAATTGCAGAACTTGCTCAAGTATTATCTTCTGAATTGCTGGTTATTCCTAGCTCAGCACCAACACTTCAATCTTCTCTATCTTTTGCTCAAGAGCGTTTATGGTTTATTGAACGTTTTGAGCAAGGTCATGCAACTTATCACATGCCTTACCTCGTTCGATTAACCTCTCATGTTGATACCGAAGTACTCCTGCACAGTATCAATCTGATAGCCCAACGTCACCCAGTACTCAATAGTATTTATCGTGAAACCAATAAAGGCATAGGTTTCACCGAGTTATTAGATAAGCCACTAAGTTATCACACGCAAACTGTTGCAAACCAGCTAGCTTTTGAAACGCTTGTTAAAGCAGAGGTCAATAGACCGTTTGATTTACATGAACAAGCCCCGCTACGCTTATGTTGTTATGATGTTGCTTCTCAGTATGATAAAAAGTGTGAGCGATATTTATTGATTATGCCACACCATATTGCCTTTGATGGTTGGTCAATCACCATATTTTTTACCGAGTTAACTCAGACTTATTTATCCTTGCTGGAAGGACAAAAACCAAAACTCCCTGAGCTATCGATTAGTTATAGTGATTACGCTTATTGGCAGCGAAGTTACTTAGAAGGAGAGGTTCTCGAAGTAGAGCTGAATTACTGGCGCAACAAGCTCTCAGGCTTTAACACCCTCAATTTACCGACTAAACAAACTCGTCCGGCACAGATAAATTATCGCGGTTCCAATTATACTTGTGTATTGGAAGTCTCATTATCAACGCAATTACGCGCCTTGGCTAAATCCCATAACACTACGCTTTATACCGTGATGCTCAGTGGTTTTTACCTCACCTTGAGTCAATTGTGCAATCAACAAGATATCGTACTAGGAACACCATCAGATAATCGTCATCATGCACAGACTCAATCGTTAATAGGGTTCTTTGTTAATTCATTAGTACTTCGCACTAAAGTAGCTCCTGAATTAAGCTGCCTAGATTTAATCACTCGAGTTCATAACTGCATACAAGAAGCCAAGATACATCAAGAGTGTCCCTTTGAGAAATTAGTGAGTGAACTAACCCTTGAGCGAGATATATCACGTCATCCAATTTTTCAGGTAATGTTTAGTCTACAGAGTTTTGGGCCTGATTTGACATTAAACAGAACTTTATTTGAAGAAGTTGAGCTTACAGATAAGCAAGCCTTATTCTGTCCAGCTAAATATGATGTAAGCCTTTTTATTGATGACAGTGGCAAGTCATTAACTGCGAAGTGGAACTATGCCTTAAGTCTGTTTAATGAGATAGATATTAAGCATTTTGCTCATATGTATCAAAAAGCCCTCATTGAAATGCTAACTAACCCTCAACAAAAAGTTGGGCAGATCGAACTGCTATCAACTGAAGAACGTCATACCTTAGTAAATACGTGGAATAAAACCGAAACATTTTACCCGAAAAATAAAACTATACAGCAGCTATTTGAAGCACAAGTGCACAAAACTCCGAATAACATAGCATTAGTATTTGAAGAAAATGAGCTAACTTATCGAGAATTAAATGAAAAAGCCAATCAATTGGCGCATCATATCCGCCGCCAGTATCAAGAAAGCTATCTAGTACCATTGCAAGCAGACACCTTAATTGCCCTCTATCTTAACCGAGGTCTGGAAATGGTCATCAGTATTTTAGCCGTGCTCAAGGCTGGCGGTGCTTATGTGCCTATTTCTACAGAAACCCCAAAAGAAAGAGTCACTTTCATTTTAAAAAATAGTCAAACCACATTATTGTTAGCTCAATCCTACAATGAGAAACGGCTTCAGTCTTGGATGAAAGAAGTACATACTCAATGTCATCTACTCTTGATTGATCATAGTTTAGTCAATTACCCTTGTGATAATTTAAATGTGCCAAGCAAAGCAGAAAATCTCGCATATGTCATTTATACATCAGGTACGACTGGTCAACCTAAAGGAGTAATGGTTGAGCATAAAAGTGTGATTAATTTAATTAAGGCTCAGATGGATGTATTTGGCCTGAACGAGCAAGATGTAGCCCTCCAATTTGCTTCCTATGTTTTTGATGCTAGTGTATCTGAGCTTTTTGTGAGTCTAAGTCAAGGCCATAAAATATGTGTTTGTAATGAAACAGAACGCAAGGATATAGATGTATTAGTCGAACTAATTAATAAGCATATGATAAGTGTGGCCACCATCCCGCCATCACTTGTTAATATTATGGATTTAATGAAAATAAAGTCATTAAAAACATTAGTCTTAGCGGGTGAGTCACCATCGTTAGGGTTGTTAAAATCACTTAATCAAAGATATCGTGTGTTTAATGCCTATGGTCCAACAGAAAGCACTGTATGTGCCACAGTAAACTTATACAATAATGGCAATTCAGCTAGTAATATCGGGAAGCCAATACCTAATATTAAAGTTTATGTTGTCAATGAAAATAATACATTATGCCCCATAGGCACTTTTGGCGAACTCTATATTGGTGGTGCAGGCCTGGCTCGCGGGTATCTTAACCGTCCAGAGTTAACCGCAGCGCGTTTTATTGATAATCCGTTTGCAACGAATGCAGATATTGAAAAAGGCTATACCCGTTTATACAAAACCGGGGATATGGTGCGCTATTTAGCGGATGGTAACTTAGAGTTTTTAGGCCGTAATGACAGTCAGGTTAAAATCCGCGGACATCGGATTGAGCTGGGTGAAATTGAGACAGCGCTCAGTCAAATATCGGGCATTAATCAAGCGGTGGTGATTGACCATCAACATGTTAATGATGACCAATATGAGCTGAGTGAGCACAAGAGTGCAAACGGTCAATACCTTGCCGCGTATGTGGTGACAGAGGCTGTGGTTGAAGACGTGGATGCTGATACTTTCCTTACTCCAGAAACCGATACATATATAGAAGGCGTGCGCCAGCAATTAACCCGTGTGCTACCTGATTATATGCAGCCTGCGACTTTTACTTTAATTGAATCTGTGCCATTAACCATTAATGGCAAGTTAGACCGTAAGGCCTTGCCTGAGCCTGAGTTTATTAAGTCTGATACTTATGTGGCGCCACGCAATGAAACTGAAAAACAGCTGTGTGAGATTTGGCAAGCTGTACTGGGCCTTGAGCAAGTGGGGATTCATGACAACTTCTTCCGGATTGGTGGCGATTCCATTAGTGCGATTAAGCTGATTGCGGCGATCCGTAGTGAGCTGAATGTCGATATCCCTCTGAGTACCTTGTTTAGCTGGCCTCAGATAGCATTATTTTGTGACTGGTTAGATAAGGAGCAATGCCCAAATGATTTACTTAAGGCGTTAACGCTAAACTCGAATGCAGAGCAAAAGCTCTTTATGATTCATCCTGCGATTGCTGGTTGTGAGGTTTATGTGCCTTTAGCCCTAGCGTTATCTGATATTGTTAATTGTATTGGTATTGATAATTACAATTTTAGTTCGGAAGTTAAAATATCATCCTTGCAGCAAATGGCTGTAATTTATGCTGATCAGATTCTATCACAGACTTCTATCGATCAGCCTATTGGCCTTTTAGGTTGGTCTTTAGGGGGCCAACTCGCATTGGAAATATCCTATTTGTTGGAATCACGTGGGGCTAAGGATATAAAGGTGTTTTTACTTGATACAATCATTAATTCAGAACATCTTCTCAGGTTGAGAAAACAACTAAAAATGCCTTCTTTGCTAGAGATGAAAACGAAGTGCCACGATCTAGGTATAACAGATTCAAGTTATATTGAAAAGATACTGCAGGCTCATCCGTTCGAAGAGGCCATGAGTCAGTGTGAGTTAAGTAGCAAATTAAACCATGCAAAAGTGACTCTATTTAAGGCTGGTTTAGTAAATAAATACATTGGTAATAAAGATAGCATTTCGTTTAAGATCAACAAGTTAATTTCTAAGCTACCGGATAATAATGTGAGCCAATGGGTAAATAAGCCGATAACCATCAAATTAATTAACGATAAAAATCATATAAACATTGTTGAATCTATAGAAGAAATTAGAGAGGAAATATTGAATGACTTGGTACAGAATGAAGATATTAAATTGATTTGATTAGTCAGTGCATATGAGAAAACAAACCAGTGATAATGATCCTTATCACTGGTAGAGAAGAGGGCTTTTTATGGAAAACTTATCCCACTCATGTGCAGGAATGAGCCAGTAAGCCTTAAAAATAAATAACTTATACCAAACTTCTTGAGGTACTAGCACCTGCTCAATCCAAACGCTGTAGTTTTTTGCAATTATATAAATACTGTAAATATTTTCACATATAACTAATCAGCTTACTCTTTTACGATAGATAATTATTAAAATAGCCATTAGAGTTAATATCATACAATACCAAGAATTAATTACGACACTTAATGGTGAAATGCTAAAAATCGATGCGATTAATAATGCTTGAGCTCCATATGGTATAAGTCCTTGAGTGATGCAAGAAAATATATCTAGAATACTAGCAGCACGTTTAGGGGAAACTTTATGTTTCTTAGCCATCTCCTTAGCTATATCACCAGTTACAACAATAGATACTACGTTATTGGCTACACAAGCATTGGTTATAGCTACAATACTCGCGATTCCTAATTCAGATTCATGAATTGAGATATTGCCTTTTTCTGTTGATAATTTCATTATCACTTTTTCAATTTTATTACTGACAAATGTTAGACCCCCTTGTTCTTTCATTAACGCAGCTAAGCCACCGACAAGCATCGACAAAATGAAAATATCTTGCATATCGATGAATCCTGTGTAGATATTTTTACTAAACTGGACTACGCCGTAATCCATTGTAAGCAGTCCTGTCAATCCTGCTAACAAAATCCCAGTGGATAAAACCACGAATACATTAACCCCTAAAACAGCCAATATCAAAATAGTTAGGTATGGAACTACCTTTATGTAATCAAAATCTTGAGCTATAACCTCTGCCTGTCCTTGCCCTGCTAAGGTGAAGACTATTATCGTGATAATTGATGCAGGTACGGAAAAAACAATATTTTCTCTAAATTTATCCTTCATTTCACAACCTTGAGTGCGAGTAGCAGCAATAGTTGTGTCGGAGATAATAGAGAGATTATCACCCAAAAGAGCTCCTGATATAACAGCACCCGCCATTAAAGGTAAATCAATATGCGCTTCGTTGGCTACTCCTAATGCAATAGGGGCGACTGCTGCGATAGTTCCCATTGAGGTCCCCATTGCAGTTGCGATAAAAGCAGCTATGACAAAAAATCCGGGTAAGAGTAAATTTGATGGAACCAAAGAAAGTCCCATGGCTACAGTTGCATCAACTCCTCCAGTTACTTTAGCTACAGATGCGAAGGCACCTGCAAGTAAATAGATCATACACATAGCAATTATGTTAGCATGGCCAGTACCAGCAAAGAAAACCTCCAAGCTCGGACTTAACTGTTTTTTTGAAAGTACTAAGGCAAATATAATTGCAGGTAATATTGCTATAACACTGGGGATTTGATAGAAAGCAAAATCAACATCATTGCTTTGGAAGTAAACTCCTGCTCCAATAAATATTGATAAAAATAAAATTAATGGAAAAAGCGAAACAAATGAAGCCTTCGTTTCAATATTGTTTTTTTTAATGTTATTAGTATATAGCACTACTTTAAATATCCTATTTTAGTAAACCTAGTCATCTAGAACTTGATAACCAGGCCTATACTTTTGTATGGTAATGTTATTTTCGTTAATGAATATTTTTATTTTCTAATTTATCGTAAATATTAATTTCACGGCAAACCCTAATAATAATGTACCCATGATACGTTCAAACCAGTGACCTAGGTTCAAAAATAATTCTCTTACTCTTTGGTAAGAAAAAAGTAAACTAACTAACATAAACCAAAGGGCGTTGACCACACACATCCATACACCATAGAGAGATTGAATAGCTAAGGGAGTATTCTGGCTAACAACAGTAGTAAATATAGCCAAAAAAAACAGGGTCGCTTTGGGATTTAAGGCATTAGTCATAAAGCCAATTAAAAATGCTTTTTTATTGTTAACAGGCATATTTTTAGTGCTGTCAAATTTTAAATTTTCTACATTTTTTTTACTTCTAAGGAGGTTAACCCCTAAATAGCTTAGATAAATAGCCCCTATGATTTTAGCGATAGAAAAAGCTATATCTGATTGAGCGATAATCAATCCCACGCCAAGTACTGTGTACACCACATGTACAGAAATTCCAGCTCCTATACCTAAACTTGTCATAAGGCCTGTGGTACGGCCATAAACAATACTTTGACGTACTGTTATAGTAAAATCTGGTCCAGGTATAATAACGGCTAAAATGTGAATAATAGCAAGAGCGATGAATTCACTTGCGTAGATATCTAACATCAAGTTTTCCTTTCTAAATTTAGATAATAATTAAATTTTTGAATTCAATGCCATACTTTAATTATATTCAAATACACCAAAGTATTACCAATAAACTGTGAGCTATATTAACTCCAGTATGTTAATGGTTGATGTTCCCCTCTATATCCAATAAAGCAAGAGAGGCTAACTCTAGATTTATTTTTCCCAGCGCTAACAGAGTGCATTTTTCTACTATTAAAAATAATTAACTGTCCTGCTTTAGGCTTGACAACTATATCGGGATCTCCGAGGTTATTTGGTGGAATCCCATAAGAGTCACCACGAATTGAATCGAAGTCATTAGCGGTAATGTCTTTATGCCATAAAAGAAGTTCGCCTCCAATATCAGGTACTTGTATGTGGACGTTAGCAGCTAATTGCATTTGAATGGATTTAGCAGAATAATTATTTGGTACATCCTTTTCAACAATGTCGTGATGAGCTAAAAATGTTACCTCTGGTTCTACAACTCTAGAGAGTCCAACAAACATTTTTTTTCCATGGAAACTTTCTAACTTGGCTCCAGAAGGCCATTGTTCATCTAGCTGACATCTAAAGTAATCAATAGGCGATAAGTATGGAGATAATATATTTCTCATTTCATCAATATTAGATAATGAATTTGAATAATAATAATCTAATAAATTTGATTTATTTTCAGATTCATATAAAGCCATTCCTATACGACCAATACTTGATGCATTTATATAAGATTCAGCTCCAAAACCTAGATCTCAGCAATAAGCGACACACGTTTACCTGTTAAAAACTCATAAGGACTGAGAAAGTTTAACGCCTTTCTTGGCCTCATGTTAATTAAAAATTCAGCATTGGCTA
>NZ_JAKIKS010000095.1 GCF_023284005.1 Shewanella surugensis | reverse complement strand
ATCGGGATCAATTAAAACTCGGAATGTAGATAGTGCCTTGGGCACGGACTTAAGCCCTTTTAGGGCGTCACCCAAATAAGCCTCCGGCTTTGCCGGAGGTAAGTTAACTTGAAAATACAAAATAAAAAGATAATTAGCGCGATGTATAATCAAAGGAATGATTGACTCAATATTATTTTTGTTGTGTTAGCTGGGGATTGGTATCAAACGGGGCGATGACTTCTCAAGTTATCGCCCCGTTTTCAGTTTATACACTTTAGTCAAAGATGGATTTGAATATCCCTTTCAATATGAGTCATAATAGCGCCATTGGATATATGGATTGGATCGTGTCATGGTGTGGTTGGAAAGAGCAACAAAATGGATGATGTTGTGTGTCGGGTGTGCTGGGGTCTTGATTATCTATACGGGGTTCTTTTATTTTCTATTGTCGAGTGAGCTGGAAAATGTGATCCCTTGGTATGCCTTACTTTCACCTTGGATTTGTATTTATTTTGGATTAAACCATAATCAGCAAGCGTATGTTTTAAAATGGTTTGTTAGAAATCGATAACGAAGAAATATGACGTTAATCATTATTTAGTGGTATCCCATGGTGGGGGTATATTTTAAGCATAACAAGGAGGTTTTAGGGGATAGAATGAAGCAGCTTTTGAGCGCTAGGTTGGGTGTAATTATATGGCTATTGAGCTCAATGACGGGCTGCGAACGTCTCGCGCAAGTTGAAAAGGAGGTGGTACCCGAAGGAGTGCAAGTTGCTCGTTATGGCAGCTGGGAGTCTCCTTTAACAGCAGAAGATGTATATGGTTTATCAGATGATATCACCGAATTACAGTCCATTGATGACGGTATTTATTTCATTCAATCTGATGCGGCCCAACAGGGACGAAAAAGCGTCAAGAAACTCAATATTGATGGCACTGTGACTGATGTTATTAACGCGGATTTTGATGTGAGAACTAGGGTTAACGAGTACGGTGGCGCGCCCGTTTTGGGGATCGGACAAAGTTTATTTGCCAGTAAATTTAGCGATCAGCGTCTCTATCGTATTGCGCCTAATCAAGAAGCGGTGGCATTAACACCGTTAAAAACGCGCTATGCTGATTGTATTTTTCAGACCCGTGGTGCCCGTTTAATTTGTGTTCAAGAGGATCATCGTCAAACTGGGGAGCCAGTGACACGCTTGGTCGGGATCAATGTAAGCTATGCCGATAAGACAAAGACCTTGGTTAGCGGGGCAGATTTTTATTCTTCGCCTATTTTGTCTCCCGATCAAACCCATATGGCTTGGATTGCTTGGCAACATCCCAATATGCCTTGGGATAAAACAGAACTGTGGATGGCGGATGTGGATCCTAAAGGAGAAATTGTTAATCCACATCGATTGATTGCGGATTCGAAAGGCTCCATTACTCAGCCTATATTCAGTCCTGATGGCATCTTATATTTTGTGGCCGATTTTAATAATTGGTGGAACCTTTATCGCATGAATGCCAAGGGCCGTGCTGAGATTGTCTATGATCATGAGGCTGAATTTGCGGTGCCTGATTGGAAAATGGGTAATCATAATTATGCATTTGAAAGTCCAACAAGCCTGATCGCGAGCTACAGCAGTAAGGGGGTTGCCGGTTTAGTGAGAGTGAATATTGACACCGGGGTGGCTGAGCCTATTGATGTTGATTTTGCTGAAATTACTCAAGTGATCAAAGGTTTCGATGGTGTGTATTTTGTGGGTGCAAAAGAAACCCCCGAAAAAGGAATTTATAAAGTACAAGGCAGAATGGCTCAGTTAATCTATTCTCCGCCTCTTCCTGTGATGGATGACGATTATATTTCTCGTGGCGAGAGTATGAGTTTCAAAAGTGGTAATAAAAAAACCGCGTATGGCTATTTTTATCCTCCTAAGAACCCCGATTTTCGGGGTAAAGAAGGCATTCGTCCACCTTTACTCGTTATGTTGCATAGTGGGCCGACCAATAAAGCCAGCCGTGCCTTTCGTCGCGACATTCAATATTGGACCAGTCGCGGTATTGCGGTATTTGATTTAAATTATCGTGGCAGTTCTGGATTTGGCCGCCGATACCGTAACAGTTTGTATGGAAATTGGGGGAAGTATGATGCTGAAGATGCGGTGAGAGCGGCGGGTTTTTTAGTGAATAAAGGCTTAGTCGATGGCACTAAATTGAGCATTAAAGGGTTCAGAGAAGAAGGTTTATCGGCCTTATCGGCTTTGGCTTTTTATAATACCTTTAAAGCTGGGGTGATCTATTCGGGCATTAGTAACGTGGCACTGTTTGAGAAAGAAACTCATAAGTTCGAAGCCAGTTATATTAAGCATCTTGTTGGAAAAGATAATTATTATCATGATCATACTGCGTTATTTTATTTAAAGGGATTAGCCGAACCGTTATTATTTATTCAAGGTCTGAATGATATAATGATCCCAGCGGAACAATCTAAATTTATTTATAAAGAGTTAAAAGATAAAGGTGTACCTATTGCTTATATGGAGTTTAAGGGAGACTCGCCTAATCTTGTGACCATGAAGAGTAAAATTGAGATCTTGCATTCAGAACTGTCTTTTTATGGACAAGTGTTTGGCTTTACGCCTGCCGGTAATGTGACCAAACTTAAATTTGATAATGCGAAGAATTTACCACCGATGTTAGATAAGTGAGCTGAACTGGCAAGAATATTTGCACTTAATCAAGCTTTTGACTAATATTACTGTCAATTTATACAGTGATGTTAGTTTACCCTATGATTTTATATATTGCCGAGAAACCCAGCTTAGGTCGCGCGATTGCCGATGTATTACCTAAACCGCTAAAAAAAGCGGAAGGTTATATTCAAGCCGCTAATGGAGATTGTGTTTCTTGGTGTATAGGCCATTTATTAGAACAAGCTGAGCCTGATGCCTATTCTGATGAATATAAATCTTGGCGATTTGAGCATCTCCCTATTGTCCCTTCCAATTGGATACTCACTCCTAAAACAAAAATGCGTGGCCAAATAGCCATTTTAAGAGGCTTAGTTAAGAAAGCCTCTCAACTGGTTAATGCGGGCGATCCCGACAGAGAAGGACAGTTGCTGGTGGATGAATTGATTGCTCACTTAGGGGTGAAGGGCAATAAACTACAAGCTGTGCAGCGATTACTTATTAGTGATTTGAATCCCAAAGCGGTGAAGCGTGCCTTAGGGCAACTGCGCAGTAATCGAGAGTTT
This sequence comes from Shewanella surugensis, assembly GCF_023284005.1. Lineage (GTDB taxonomy): Bacteria > Pseudomonadota > Gammaproteobacteria > Enterobacterales > Shewanellaceae > Shewanella > Shewanella surugensis. The sequence continues at coordinate 20,699 of NZ_JAKIKS010000095.1, read as the reverse complement.
ATTCCGTTGTCGGTATCTGCGCTGGCCCGCTCTCGTGCCGATTGGCTTTATGGTATGAATATGACGCGGGCTTATACCATTCAGGGGCGAAAAGTCGGTTATCAAGGGGTGTTATCGGTTGGGCGTGTGCAAACGCCGCTGCTTGGACTGGTGGTTCGTCGTGATGAGTCTATTGCTCACTTTGTTTCCAAGCCTTTTTACGAGGTGCAGGCGCACTTATCGACTCAAGACAAGGCTTTGTTTAATGCTAAATGGCAGCCCAGTAAAGCCTGTGAGCCTTATATGGATGCAGAAGGCAGAGTATTATCAAAGGGCTTAGCCCAGAATGTGGCCAGTCGTATTACCGGAAAAGATGGGCGGGTGGAGAGTGTTCAGTCCATTGATAAAAAGCAATCTGCGCCCTTACCTTATAATTTATCGACATTGCAAATCGATGCTGCTAAGCGCTTTAACATGAGTGCTAAGACGGTACTTGATACCTGTCAGTCTTTGTATGAAAAACATAAATTGATCACTTATCCGAGATCGGATAGTCGTTATTTGCCTAAAGATCAGCATGCCTTAGCCCCGATGGTGATCGCAGCAGTAGAAAAAGGCGCGAATGAGTTATTACAAGGGTGTGATAAGCCCAATGCCAGTCTTAAATCTAAGGCGTGGAATGATAAAAAAGTTGAGGCACATCATGCCATTATTCCGACAGAAAAGTCACCAGTATTATCGAGTTTAAGCCAATATGAACGGCACGTTTATTTACAGGTGGCACGCCAATATTTGGCGCAGTTTTATCCGCCTTATTGTTACCTTGAAACCTCTGTTGTAGTGGTGATTGAAGGGGGACATTTTAGTGCTAAAGCCAAGCAAGAAGGCGCATTAGGCTGGAAGCAATTATTTAAGCGCCCAAAAGAGAAGCAAACCGCTAGCGTTTCAGCCAATGAAGAGCAAGAGCCATTTCAAGATAAAGACGCCTCGCAATCGTATTTACCGCCATTGATGCAAGGTCAAATATTATTGTGTATGCAAGGTGAAGTGTTGGATAAACAAACTCAGGCACCAAAAGTGTTTAATGATGCCAGTTTATTGAGCGCCATGACGGGCATTAGTCGTTATGTAACCGATGTGTCTATTCGAAAAATCTTAAAAGAGACTGATGGATTAGGCACGGAAGCGACTCGGGCGGGGATCATCGAGTTATTATTTAAGCGGGGTTTTTTATCTCGTCAAGGCAAGTCCATTGTGGCAACAGAAGTGGGAAAAGGCCTGATCAATAGCTTACCTGACAGTGCGACCACGCCGGATATGACGGCGTTGTGGGAGAGTAAACTGAACAGTATTTGTCAAAAAGAGATCAGCTATAAAGCTTTTATGTTGCCTCTTATTGATAATTTACACAGTCAAGTGCATCTTGCGGGGAGTCAATTGCCAACGGCTTTACAGGGGGTGAAAAGTGCTCTGCCTTTTAAAAAAGGCAGAGCAAAATCGAAGAAGAGCAGCGCTAATCGTCGGGTGAAGAGTGCTAAGGGACGAACAACAACAGCGAAGAAGTAGCTTAAAACTCACCATATTGAGTTAACTTAATCCGACAAGCTTTGCTGCTTGTCGGTATTGTGCTTTTCGTTTATCGTTCACCTCGCTCTACTAATATTTGATGAATACGATCGGGGTAATCGCCAATGACCCCTTCGGCGCCTAAATCAAAGGCGCGTTTTATTTTATCGGTGTCGTTGACAGTCCAGACATGACTTTTGATACCTTTTTCACGTAAGAAGGTTAAAAAAGGTTTGCTTATCATGGTATAAGGAATTTGGGCTACTTCAAATTCCGCATCATAAATGGCCCCAAATCCTGTCGCCCAAGCGAGACTCAAGCCCGTTAGTTCAGTAATACTGGCACTGGTTTTTATACTACCATTGGCCAGTAAGCGAAAGTGTTTGAGCACTTTACTGTATTGACTGGCCACGACTACATTGTTATGTAAGCCATTTTGATCTAATAAGGACCACAACTTATCGGCGAGTTGTTCATCATTGACTTTCATTTCAATGCTGAGCTGGCGAAAAGGAAAATAGGCAAGGACTTCATCTAAGGCTAAGACTTCTAATCCCACGCCTCTAAAAGGATAGTGGCTACCTTCATCTTTACTGAACATGTAGCCTGCATCCATGGCTTTTATTTCAGCTAAGGTTAAGTCAGCAATGTTTTTATCATGGCCGGTTGTTTGAGTTAAATCTTTATCATGGTTGACTATAATATGACCATCTTTTGATAAGTGGACGTCCATTTCTAGCGTATCCGCTCCTTGATTCAGCGCAATTTGAAACGCCAGCCAAGAGCTTTGAGGGTAATCTCCCGATGCACCACGGTGGGCTAATATTTCATGAATAATATCCTCTTGCTCAAGTTGAGTGAGCGCGTCTTTAGCTGGGCTAACGGCTTGAACTAGGTTAGGTAATGTGGCAAAAATAAATAACACAAGTGATTTAAGCATTAAGCGTAATTGGCGCAGCATTTTATGTTTCGGTAAAGACATACTCATTCCTTTTGTTTAATGTCATTTGATCAATCAGTTAATCAATAAGCCTATTGGATGCTTAGGTCATTGGCGTGTATCAATAGAAAAGTAGACTTGGCTATGCAAGATGGCGTAAATCAGCCTTGAGTTAAATAACCTGAAATGGTTATTTTAAATAAAAAACCTAGAGATGAGATAACGGATGATGGAAGACATGAGTGACTTCTTCCATATCAGAGCTATTTAAATTTTGATATTATTTTAATCTTTTTTGATTATTTCATGGTGTTAGTGAGGAAAGTCTATTCCTTGAGTTAATTCGACAAGTGCTTCCCAGCAAGCCTCTTGATGGCTTTCTAGTAATAAATGAGGTGTGGTTTGCTTGACGAGTTTACCCACAAACTTGCCGGGCACTGAAGCATAGAATTCTCCATTGATGCTAGGGGGGAACTGAGCGACATCTAAGTAACGTTTTGCTGCAACATTCACTGGTGCGCTTTTTCGTAATAAAGGCAGTAAAAATGACATAATTAAACGGGCTCTTTTGGGTTGGTGACGTTTAGCATTGGTGCCAATGGCAATACCTGGTGAAACTGAGTTGACAGTCATAGGACTTGGCAATCTTCTTGATAATGCGGCTGCCCACCAAGAGACACATAATTTCACGAAACTATAATGGTTATTGGCGTTATATTGATAAGGTGAACTCGCTTTAGCGGCAGTGGTGATAGCAGTGGTTAGCTGACCTGAAAAATGCTCATTTGCAAATTGGGTTATATTTAATAAATGCGTACCAGGAAAATCGCCACGTGCCAATTCCGATCCGCTAATGATAATACGGGCATGCTTACTTAATAGGTTTGAATTTAAAAGTGAGGCGGTAAGTACATGATGGCCTAATAATGTTGAAGCAAATGCGGTTTCAATTCCTTGTTGGTTGTGGTTGATGTCAGTTCCGGGCCAAACACCGGCATTAAGCAATAAAAGCTCAATAGAAATTGCTTTTTCTTTGAGAATGACAGCGGCAGCTGTCACGCTATTGAGTTGAGTCATGTCGGCAGCGATAACCTCAAACACATATTTCTCGGTTTTTTGTTCGAGCAATGTTTGGGCTTGTTTTGCTTTTGTTAAGTTACGACAGAGCAGAATGATTTGTGTTGCGCCTTGCATAGCAAGCTGTGCGGCGGCTTCAAATCCTAGGCCTGAGTTTGCGCCTGTTATTAATGCAGATTGAATTGTTTGCGTGGACATATTTTACCTCTGATATTGATGGAGACAGACTCTTCCATATTTTTATATAGGGGTTAAGCTTGAATCTGAGCGATGAGAGTCGGTTGGTTGGATATAGAGTGTATGGTGATTTTTTAGTGTGGTAAATAAGGATAAGCAGGAATAATAGTTTGGTTTTTCCAAACTCTTAAGGGTGTAAAGTGGAGACTTGGTTGTGGGCGTTAAACAATGAGATTAGTTTGGGTAACTGTTTGCAATAAAATCCAGTAAAAGGCGAGTTTTAGTGGGCAGTTGTCGTGTATAGGGGTAAAGGGCAAAAATATCACCTTCGAGGAAGTGATAATGGGGTAAAACTTGTATGATATCTCCATCCAAGAGTCCTTGTTTAACTGTAAAATCAGGCAGCATGGCAATACCCATATGTTGTTGTACCAAAGCGTAGTTAGCTGTGGGAGAGTTGGTTGAATATTTAGCTTTGAGTGAAATACTTTCTTTTATTTTTTGTTGGCCATATTTTTGGATATGAAGGTTATGGCCTGTTAAGTTGATGGGACTAGGGAAGGTATTAAGTCCAATCCATCGATGATACATTAAGTCTGCTAATTGTTTTGGGATCCCTTTTTGTTCTAGGTATTGAGGGCTTGCCACTAATGTCATGTGGGTTTTGCTCAACAGGCGATATTTAAGTGATGAATCTTTGGGTTTTCCAATTCGAATGGCGAGATCGATTTGTTCTGCTACCAGATCAGTGAGGGTATTGTCATAAATAAGTTCTAGGTTGAGATCGGGATACAATAGATTAAATTGAGGTAAGATATTGGAAAGGTAATTTATTCCATAATCGAGAGTGGTAGAGACTCTGAGAGTTCCTTTCGGTTGTAAGCGCAGATTCTGAACAGATTCCTGCGCTGCTTGGGCTTGTTTAAGCATTTGTTCGCAGTGCAGTAGAAATATCTGTCCCGCTTCAGTAAGGCTGATCTGACGAGTCGAGCGATTAAACAGCCGCACGCCTAATTCTGCTTCTAATTGACTAATATGCTCACTGACAACAGATTTTCCGAGATCGAGTGAATTTGCTGCAGCGGTAAAAGAGGCTTTATTAGCGACTTGAACAAAGATCACCATTTTGCGGATATCTTTCATGAGATTTTTTATCATTTGAGCTCAGTACCTGTTTTTTACTCATCGGTTTTCATCTGTTAATGGTTTGGAATAAACAGACAATATAATCATCATACGAGATGTACGCTTGAGAAGCGAGTGCATTTGTTTGTGGTGATCTTAAAGGGCTATGTCGTTTGATCTCTGTTAAAATGTCTCGATTTATACGTTATACCCATTCTGTTCGATATGTGACCTTTCAGCGGGCGTAAAAACGCGGTCGGCAAGGCTGTTAATGGCTCCATGCATTAACCATTAGGTTGCTCGAATATACATGCTCGGCATGCTGTATAGGTGCAAGGATTACCTTTATCTATCATCCGTATTTAAAATCGATAGCTATATTCTTTGCTATTTTGGTTACTGTTGAGAAAACAGCTTTGTGGTCATTAATGTATTAACGTGCAGTTTAATTGCTTTCAGTCAGAAGGTATGAAGTAAGTGCTGTGAAACAAAGAAATACGCATATTTGTTTTATGACTAGGTGAAATATATTTAAATTATATACATAAACAACTTGGTACTATTTATATCACTATTTATTTTTTCGTTAGTTTGTTTTTTACGTTACCTTATTTGTTTCCATATTATGAACTCTTGGTTAAATATAATTAACATTTTGCCCCGTAAGTGTTGTAAAAGTGGTTTTTATGTTCTTTATTTGGGTATCTTGTTTTTATAGCATTGTTTACATTCGTTATTTTATCAATTGTAAATGATAGTGCTTTTTGGTGTTTGTTGGTTATTATTGTCTTTATTGTTAATTTGTATGGTTTTACGACTTTAGTGTCGATTCAAATGGGTCGTTATTAAATTTGAATAACTTATATTTTAGTGAGTTTTGTTCAAGTAACTTATTATTTAATAAAGTGGATTAGGTTTGATGTTTTTTTAAAGGTTAGATGGATCCAGTGAATAAGGTAGGGATGACTCTTTATTAATACACGTTTTTTATAATGTTCTCTATCTGAGTCTGTCAATATTTGACAGCGGCTCAATTTATGATGATTTTAAATAGGTATAATGATGCTAATAAGTTTTAACCGTAATGTACTTTTCCCATTGTCGATAATGATACTGTCCGCTTGTGGTGGTGATTCTACTGCTCCTGAGGCTGATCATAATGAGAGTAATGCTGCAGGTCATGCAGGAAGTGATACAGGATCGGATGATGTTGATGATCCCGTTTCAGAGAAGGATCCTATTACTGTTGTGACAGGTGATGTTGAGCGTAGTGATTTAGGTTTCGCTACGCTCACTGCGATGAGTGTTACTTTACCTGAGGCTAAGCTTAATGCAAAAGAGCAGTATCAAGTCGCGCATTATATTGGCCGCACCGATAGTGAACAAAATGAAGAGAATATCGATATTCCTATTCGCAGTTATACCGCCACTTGTGCAACAGATACACGCACTCCACGTATGTTTGTTTCTGTTTCTTTATCTGAGGGAACCCGCAGTCAAGATGCCACTTATGGTTCTGTTTATGAATTACAATATAATCCTGCGACGGAAAATTTTGAGCAAACGGGTAATGCTACTGTATTAAATCAATGTTATGAATCACATGGAATTACCGCCAGTCAAGACTGCTCTCGGATTGCCGTGCTTTGTAACACCGGTTATCAGGCGAATGCCACTGATGAGGTTGATGCCGATCTTATCGAGCAATATGGCACTGATTGGATGAAAACAGAAGATAATGAAAGTAAAATTGAATCACGTATTCAAAATGATATAGGTTTAATGGTTGCGACCAACCATAATCCTCTCATTCATTTTTTTACGGAACATTTTGATCTTACTATTCAAGATTTTTTAGCGGGACTACAAGCGAATTTTCCCGAAAATAATTTTGATAGTACAACGACCTTTAATACGATTAAAGGCAGTGAGATGGCCGAAGAGATGGCGTATATCATCAGTCAGCTGACATCGACTGATCACGCTGATTTATTAGATCATATTCGCAACAACTCTTACAAATATAACGATCAAATCTGGTTACTTGAATGGGATGGTAATCAATCTCTTTCCGATAAACCCGCAGCCTATGTCGTTAATAAAATGCACGGTGGTACCCATTTAGGCACTCAAGAACTTATCTATGTTGATGATGACAGTCAAGGAAGAAGCAGTTATGCTTTTTCAGTAACTGCAAGAGTTTTTGATGGTTATGGAAGCTCTCATTACTCTGCTGGGTTAACGGTTATCGACCGAGATAACTGGAAAATCGATGATAGCGCACGAGGTTGGTATTGGACGTGTGGTAATGGACATGTATTAAATATTCGCAGTTTTTATAATCCAGATAGAGAAACTTATGGTGCACTGTGTACCAGTGATTGGAATGATTGGATTGGCAGTAGTCACGGACAACTCGGCACCATAGCGATTAAAATGGATGTGGCCAGTAGTAGTACTGAAGGGGTTGTTAATCATTTCGTTCCTGCGACTTCCGCGATGGTGTCTAATGGGGGAGGGCATACGGTGGTACCGGTTGATTTTGATACGAACTTATCTGTTATCGTATCACCAAAATATATAGATGATGCAGATATGGAGCGGTTCTTAATCAATGAGGTGGGAGTCGATATGAGTACCTCAAGTCCATTCGATGCGCAGTGCGCTGAGTATGATACTGTTAATTGTTTCATCTCTTATATGAGTCATGAATATTGGGAAAGAAATGGACTCTACCCCACTGTTGAACGCCAAGGTTTGTATTCTGCTAATACGCTCGACACTAGCTCACTAACGCGTATTGGTATTGCAAAAGTGGATGGCGAAAGAGGGCGCATGAATGATTCGGCTTTTCATTGGGTAGTCCAAGACGATGACTGCCAAATTAGTGATCCTCAATTAATTGATTTACAAAATGGTCGTTACTTACTGGGGTATGCCAGATTTCAATGTTTATCAGATGGCTTATCGTTCGATCGCATATATAGCGATCGTGGGGCCATGAGGATGTTGGTGCCTAAAGACTTTCATGTAATGGAAATAGATAGCGATTTCAATGTTCTTGCTGGACCCATTAAACTGCCTAATCATGGTTGGGGAGGCCTTGATGAGCCAATGTTTCTCGGTAAGGGCAAAGTTGCTTGGACGTATATTAAAAACCCGACCATAGAGAGTTATGGAGGCGGTCAGCAAAATGAATGGGAAGTGATGGTTTACCATTCAAATAGCGTGGCTAATTAAGTATTAAAGTCGATCTGCTATGGCGTTGTTTAGTTAATCATAAGGCTGCTTTAATCAGCAGTCTATTTTACGTCATTTTATTGTCTATAAAATGAACGCAGAGCATGGTGACTGTTTTTGGTCATGGATTTTATTACAGTATGCGATCATTACCTCCACTGGCTTATTTTTAGGACAGTAGATCATAGGCACTTTTTTCGATGTGTTTTGAGTTAGTTATATTCGAGGTAGTTTGTTTAGTGGTGTTCATTGCTTGCTGGGAGGATAGGAGTGGTGATAATTATTAGGCATCAATACTTATTTTCCCTCTTCTATCTTCATTCCTTAATACAATATCACTATAGCATTATTTTAAACCGATGATATCTCAGGCTGTGTCTTGCTGCTTATTTTCTCTAACGATCAGCACTTTCAATAGGGTCAGTATACAACTCTTTTAGACCCGTTTGTCTGAATGTGTCAAATCCAACAACTTTACATTTTATCATATTAAAAGCAGGCTGAATTTTTCAATGATATGCCTCCATTGCGGCACGTTTTTTGCCCACTTTGACATTCGAATGTTCAACGGGCTTAGGTACATATCACGGGTATATTATTCTGAGTTACCTGTAACCGATTAAGTTAGAGTTTAACTGGCGATGTTTTACATTGGGGCAGTGAATGGTTGGCGGCTATAATTCAATCACCTTTTCATTGTGAAATCGTTATGAAGATAGTCTGATTATATTGGTGGGATTACTGTAACTGAGTGAATTTATTGTATTTTAAGTTTTTATTGAACCATGTTGTGAGCATTTTTTAATGTTTACAGCCGTTTTACACTTTAGAGGATTAACTTTTTATAACCCTATATTATTAACAAGTATTTATACACTTAACATTAACAAGTAATGACAGGATAGAGGATGATTAATCAGCGTTAAATTTATCTTAAGTACCTATAACATACAATTAGTAAAAATAATAAATACATATAGTTTAAAATAAAAACAAAAGAAACTGTTTATATCATTATATTTAATGAAACAACCCATTTATCACGGCTATAAAGTCGTCACTTATATTCTCATTACGATTAATTCTAATTCTTGTCAATAGGCTGTATATATTTATTTATTACCTCTTATTTTTATTATAAATAAATATTAATTAAGTGAGAGGAAAAGTGTACTGAATATAAACAGGAATGGTTTGCATTTTAATCAGCTAATAGAACGTAATTGTTATAATAAGTGAAGCAATAAGGTTTTATTAAGGTTTTCATAAGTTTTTTTTGTGACAATGGATTGTTTAGGTTAATTAATTAACTCATTAAGGGTGAAAATTAGGATAACTATACTTAAGTGAAAAAGAGATGTAAGTATTTACACATCTTTACACATGCTTTTGTATTGCTTGTGACTTTGGTTATCACATTGTTTTTATTAGTTTAAATAAGTTAACCTCAGGTGTTTACCTGATATAAAAAGATGAGCTGATTTTATTTAATTAACGCCAACAAAAAACATACAAAGGTAAATTGATCACGAAATAGACTGATGTCGCTATACCTGTGCCCGAAAAATAATAAAAACATAATCTGCAGATAAGCCATTAATATTTTTATAAAAGAGAAAGTGAAAATGCCGTTAGTGATTGAAAAAACGCAATGTAATACCGCTGAAGTAAATGCTCAAGTTGCATTAACAAGTAACCTATCTAATGATATTGAGTGTGATGTTAATCAGGTGTTCACACAGAATAGCGATATGTTTTGTGATACACAAAAAGAAAGGATCACTCAACTGTTGACTAATATAATCGAATCAAAAGAAAATCATCAATCAGCTCTTTTTTCACGTACTAAGATGGAAAACTGTCGTGAAGCACTACAGCACTTTATTCAACTCAAAAACCTTAGCCAAGAGCATCATCATCACAGGTTCGATGCAAGCATTAATAACCATTCTAATGGTTCTACTTTGACGCTTTCTATATTTGATCAAAAGAATCAATCCTGTGTTGAACTCAATCTTGACTATAACAACCTTCTTGATGAAGATGTCTCTGACTTATGCTTTGATACCACAAAGGCAACGCCTCAGACAAAAATATTACTAGAAAGCTTTAATCGTTCAATCCGCTCTTCATCGACTAGTGAGCCTGTTTTTATGTTAGATGAGATCAACCTCTCTGGCATTGGCGGCAATAATCGTCATCAGTTATCAATAAGCCAACTCGATATTTCCGGTATCCAAGTTGGAGTGCAGAACGTTAATTTATCATCACTCAACCTTTCTAATATCAACTCTCAAAGTTCATTGGAAGCGTTACAAATTCACGATGATGCGATTTTTAATCTTCAACGAGCCTTAGGTGATTTTAAGGGCAATGAACGCTCTGTATTTTATTTGAGGGATGCGCTGTCGTCATTGAATGAAAATGAAAATTCGGTTAATGATTTAAATCAGGCGCTAAATAAACTAGAGGAAAGTGATGACTCTATTTTTTCATTAACTCAAGCCTTAGCTAAACTAGACAATGATGGTAGTGTTGTCTTTAATTTAAAAGCCGCGATGGATCAATTAGATCCAACGAATATTTCTATTATCGAATTAGATAATAAATTGAGCCAAATGACTGCTTTTAATGCCCATATGGCACCGGGAGACATGTTAATGTCAACTAAAAGGCCAAGTGGCAACATTGAACAGTATGCGCAATTTCTAAAAGAGCAAGAAATAGGAACCCTGATCTCCATTGGCGCGAATGAAAGTAAAACGTTACCCGCAACTCTTGCAAAATCTGGAATTAATCATATTAATGATACACAGTTTCATATTGATGATTTTTTAGGTGATGGCGAATTACCCGCCAGTAAGTTGAAAGATATTACGGATAAAATTAATGCACTTGAAGAGCAGGGTATTAAAGTCGCTATTCACTGTGGGGCTGGTGATGGCCGCTCAGGTGTCGTTAAAAGTGCCTATGTATTAAGTAAACAAATGTCCAATTTAGCGAGCACGGTGACAGACACTATTAATACACATTACCATGGCACAAAAACATTAACGGTCTCTAAAGTGGTATGCGATGCCGTTCGCTCGGTAAGAGCTCAAGGTCATGAGTTAGCCGTCGAGCGACCAGAAGATGTGAATGCATTGCAAACCTTTTATTTATCACTTGTGAGCAGTCAATAGAAGGTGATCTTTCGTTAGCAGTTGATAGCCAGTGGGTTATTAATATTACTACAACGATGTTCTGGGTATACTCCTAGAGCATCATTTTAGTTTTTAAGCTTATTTTCTGTAAACAGACGAATATTTTTATCCTAGCCTTTAGATTAGATCAATGCGTGTATCTTCCATTATAGTGTTATTTAACCTACTGAAACCTAGGGTTTAGTCTTGCAGCTGATATTGCCGAAGTTATCTTTTTGGCAATGGTAACCGCATTTTATATCGCTCATATTCTGTATACATTGTTGATTCGCTTTTTGCGCGCAGGTCCATTTCCCTGCAAATGTCTTACAGTCATAGCCACAGATCTGTTGATTAAATTGATCATGGCATTCATATTTTTTATGGGCAGTTGAGGTGGTGATGTTCACACTGGGGGGCTGATTGGCTAAGACGAACTGATAGCCTTGGCGGTATGCTTGATTGATTTTATCGGGCGTGGTTGGACATCCTGCGGCATAACTGGGTTGCATATCTTGATCATGACGGGCGTCATTCACACCTTGGCTATAGGCTGTTTGCGTATTGCAATGTTGGGCTATCCAATCTTGTTGCATTTGGGCACAACCGGATAATAAAATAAGGGTGATGAATGTAAAGTAGCGCATAGTGTTCCTATTTTTTAATTTTTTAATTCTTTAATTCTTTAATAAGGCTAGCAGGATTATAAAAAAGCGGAAATGATTACGGCGACAATACCGCCAGTGGTACCGATAATGGTTTCCATTAGGGTCCATGTTTGTAAGGTTTGTTTTTCGGTTAAGCCTAAGTAACGATTGGCCAGCCAAAAGCCTGAATCATTGACATGGGAGAGCACCACCGAGCCGCCACCAATGGCGATAGTGATGGCGGCGAGCTGTGCGCCGTTAAGCCCCAGAGGCGTAATTATAGGAATAATTAAGCCACAAGCGGTCAGCATGGCTACAGTGGCTGAGCCTTGAATGACTCTTACCGCAGCGGCCAAGATGAAGGCGAGAATCACGATGGGTAGTCCCGATCCTGCGAGCTGGTTACCTAACGCTGCCCCAACGCCGGAATCGATAAGCACTTGTTTGAAGATCCCCCCTGCTCCAGTGACCAAAATGATGATCCCTGCGGGTTGTAAGGCGCTACTGCAGATCTCCATAATGCGATCGCGGGATATGCCTCGCTTTGTGCCTAAAAAGTGAAAGGCCATCAAGCAAGCGACCATGATGGCGGTAAAGGGATGACCAATGAAAGCGATCCAGTGTTGTAATGATGAGTTTGGAGCGACAAAACGAGCGCCGAATGTGTTAAGTCCAATCATCAGTAGAGGTAGGCCAATTAACCCCATCGCCAACAAAAAACTCGGTGTACCTTCACCTTCACGGCTTATATCGCCTAATGGATTATTTTTAGCCGGCTCTTTGTTTAACCTATTATTATTGAAGGGGTCTTTATTGAGCTTATTACTGTTTAACTCATTATTGTTTAATTGGGTTTGCTGAGGAAGTTCAACATGAACCCTTTTAGCAATGAAGGACCCAAACAAGGGGCCGCCTAAAATCATGGCGGGGATCGATGCCAGTAATCCAAATAAAATCATATAGCCAAAATCGGCATTTAATTGGGAGGCGACAAGAATAGGCCCTGGCGCAGGAATAAGGAAGGCTTGGCAACTTGCAATACCCGCCAGTAAAGCCATGCCCATTTTAACTAAACTACTATTGCTTCGGCGTACGACGGCAAAGGCGACGCCAATGAGCAATACGACTGCGACATCGAAAAACAGGGGTAAGGCGCAAATAAAACCCGTAAAGGTCAGTGCCCAATTGGCGTTTTTAGTGCCAAACTGATCCAATAAAGTGTGAGCAATGCGATCGAGAGCGCCGGTGACTTCCATGACTTTTCCAAACATGGCCCCAAGTGCCACAACGACGGCAACAAAACCTAAGGTGCCGCCCATGCCTTTTTGAATAGTGGCGGCAATGTTTTCAGGACTCATCCCTGAAAATATACCGGCGATCATAGAGACTAAAATCAGTGCGACGACCGCGTGTAAACGCGTTTTCATCACTAAGAAAAGTAATAAGAGTATGGAACCTACTGCAGTTAGGATCAGTAATGCGTCAGACATATTGCTTCCTTTAAGGCGTTGTTTTTGATAAACCCATTTTTGAGTCTGTCATTTTAAAATGGGGATCTAAGGTTATTTTTTATGTTATCGAGACAAGAGTATAGAGTCATTTATGCTTGACTATGGGCTCACTCACGTCGTAATGTTACCGGTAACATTACGACGTGAGTGATAAAATGTCTATAAAAAAATCAACCTGGATTAAGGAAAGCAATGACAATCATTAAGCGTCATCATGGGGGCTGTATTATTATTATGGGGGTATCTAGTACGGGAAAATCCACTATTGGCGAAGCCTTATCACAGGCAATCAATGCAAAGTTCATTGACGGTGATGATTTACACCCGAGGGCGAATATTCTTAAAATGGCATCAGGTGGATCGCTTAATGACAGCGATCGTCAGCCTTGGTTAGTACGTGTGAGTGATGCCGCTTTTAGCTTAGCGCATAAAAGTGAACGGGGGGTGATTGTGTGTTCAGCGTTAAAAAAACAATATCGAGACATTATACGTGAAGGCAATCAAAACGTTATTTTTTTGCATTTACATGGCTCATTTGAACTGATCACTGAGAGAATGAATGCGCGTCAACATCATTTTATGCCTGTTAAATTACTTCAAAGTCAGTTTGATACATTAGAAGTCCCAACGCCTGATGAGCGGGATGTTGTTAGCATTAGTATCAACGGGACGTTTGATCAGGTGTTGGCACGTTGCCTGAGTGCCGTTAGATCGTTATAACATGAGCTTAAACGGTATTGGTTAAATGCTCTCGCCACAGTCGATTGTAAATCCTAAATCAATTTTTTGTTGGCAGGGAATATTGTCATGTATGTCACCATTAAGCCGAGCCAGTAGCGCTTGAGCGGCTATTTGGCCTATTTTTTCTCTTGGGGTGATGACGCTGGCGAGCTTTGGCACGATAGATTGACCAATATCATGGCCGTGAAACCCAGCAATTGCCATTTCTTGTGGAATGTTAATACCTTGACGCTGGCATTCAAATATGGCACCAACGGCAAGATCATCATTGGTGCAAAAAATAGCGTCTGTCTGTGGATATTGACGTAAGGTTTGTTGTAATAAATGTGCGCCTAAGGAAAATGAAGAGGCGACGGGTGTCGAGATGTTAATAGGACTGAGTTGGTGTAGCTTCATCGCTTTCTCATAACCTTGATATTTCAATTGAGTGCGTTTATCTAAGCGTGCGCCGAGATAAACGATATGCTGATAGCCTTTGTTGATGAGGGTCTCCGTCATTTTATGAGCAGCCAAAATATTATCAAAACCGACAGCTTGTTCTATGCAAGTTGAACTCGTATCCATCATTTCGATCACGGGCACACCTGCAGTTTGGATCATTTTTAGGGTGCGTTGATTATGCATAGTATCCGATAGAAGCAGGCCATCCACATTATAAGAGAGCAGAGAAGCGATGCGTTTTTCTTCTATATCAGGGCAATAGCCATAGTGTGCGAGCATGGTTTGATAACCTGCACCTTCGGTAATGCTCTCTATGCCTCGGATCACTTCTGCAAAGACTTGGTTGGTTAAAGAAGGCACCAATATCCCGATAGCTTGGCTTTTAGCATTCGATAGCATAGTTGGCGCTCGGTTATTAATATAACCTAAGCTATCGATAGCCAGTGCGAGTTTTTCTTGGATAGGTTTAGAGACTTGTTGTGGATCGCGAAGGTAGCGGCTTACTGTCATCTTAGTGACGCCAACAAGATTAGCGACATCTTGTAGGCTCGGTCTTCTTTTCTTATTCATGAAAGGCTATTAGGACATTGATTAGCCATTACCATAGCAGGGTCTTGTTATGCTTTATAGATGTAGAGGCATTATTTCGTTATTTATACCCGTGATACTTGAAGATGCAGGATTCAGCTGGAATTAACAGCCTTGTAGGCAAGGTCGTTAATCGCTCCTGCATTAATGACATTCCCGTCATCCATGACGGTCTTCTTGAGCAGATGACCTAGTGATTCTAAGTTAATGCTCAACAACGCAGCATAAAAGGCTTATCTTTTTACATACAAGAGGCCAGCCTATTAGGAGCCATTAGAACCAACCACTTTTGTGTTGCATACTTTTAAAAGGTGCCTACATTCCTGCAATCATGCGCCTTAAATTGATTGGTTTTACTGGCTCTGAAAACATGCATCTGAAGTATCACGGGTATAGATCGATTAATAGCTGAGTCCAAAACCATATGGGTAGGCGATATTGCCTAACTCTCCTTGGTCATTCTGTTCATGTATGGTGACGGGCAATCGACCGACTGGCGCATACAGTCCCATAATGACATCGACAATGGCAGGCATTGAGAGGCTTCTTAAGCCACCATTAGCATAACCGTAATAATTATATGAAGCTAAGACCGCTTGAGCCACATCATCGAAATGGACCACATCATAAGGTGCTCTTAAGCTGAGTAGAATGGTTTGTTTACCTTGTTTTGTTGCTTCTTCAAGGGCATAGCGGGCAAATTGTTGATCAGAAATTTGTGCGTCTTGGGAGTTGATTTTATTTTGTTTTATGTTTGAAGAGGCCGCGGTGTAAGGGATATCTTCATTAAACACCAATGAACCTATAATGTTCATGGGGGCTTTCTTGTTGATCATCACATTATTGGGTTGGGTGGTATCATCGAGATCACCATTTTTTTCAACTGGGCTAGGGGCATTTGACAAGGTGGCAACGATAATCGTATCGGCATTATCGATATTCTTTTTTTCATTTTTCCAGCTTGTGTTACTCAATTTTTGATGACTAACGTGTTCAATGCCCAATTCATTAAAGCGGCGCTGCATGGCTTCACCTTGTTCATCCCAAGGAGTCAAAATATGGATATGTCCGAGTTGACTTTCTGAGCGTAAGGGCAGTAACTTAACATTTTTGATGAGGGTAATCGATTTTTGAGTGATGTCTTGTTCAATGGCTTTATGCTGCTCTGAACCGATAATGGCTTTCGCTATAATGATTTTATCTTCAATGTCGGTGGTTTTTGTTTGATGAAGAATATTATGTTTGAATTTTGTCTTTAAAATTCGTAACACTGATTGATCAATATCATTCATATTGATATCGCCATTGAGTATGGCATATTCGACATTATCGATGAGCGTTTGCAGTTGCTGACTCCCGCTAGCGGTGCGGATGTTGATGGGCATGAGGGCTATATCGACACCCGCTTGAAACGTTTTAATCACCGCATCGGAGGGGGTAAAGAACTCACTGATGCCTTTCATGTCTAGTGCATCTGTGATGGTTAGGCCTGTGAAGCCCATTTCGTCCCGTAAAATATCTTGTTGTATTTTACGGGACAAGGTTGCTGGCACGATCATACTTTCTTGTGTTTTAGAGGTGATAACGGTGCTGTTATCTAAACAGGGGTATTGAATATGGGCCGTCATTATCATATCTGGCGCATATCCTTGGGTAATGGCTTGGCGGTAGGGTTCAAGATCGTATTGATAGGCTTCTTGTTTGGTTCGTTTGACGATGGGTAAACCAAAATGAGAATCGACATCGGTGTCACCGTGGCCTGGAAAGTGTTTAAACGTTGCAATGACATGGCTGTCACTCATCCCGCTGGCCATTTGACCGCCTAAAAGGCTAACCATGTGTGGTTTTTCACCGAATGCACGTCCGTTGATAACCGGGTTTAATGAGTTAGTTTGTACATCAACGACAGGCGAAAAGTTAACGTTTACCCCTACGGCTTTGACCTCTTCGGCTAACACTTGGCCGACTTCATAGGCAAGATTATTATTATGTTGGGATAAATAAGCCGCGCCCAAGGCCATATTGCCGGGCATATTGGTTGAATGTAGACGTGATAGACGGACAACATTATCGCCTTCTTGATCTAGGGTAATCAATAAGCCTAGTGTTTGATTGTTATTAACAGAGGCTTGTAGATCATGGATAAAACGTGTGGTTTGAGCGGTATCAACTAAGTTGTTTGAGAATAAAATAACGCCGCCGATAGGATAGTCTTGTATGATCTGAGTAACATTGTTATTAATATGGGTAAGGCTTTTTGTACAGTCTGGTTGAGCGTCTGTACACCAGTACCTGAAGTCTAAAATGATTTTTTGGGCTATTTTTTCTGTGAGTGACATGTTGGAGAGTAGGCTTATTGCCTTGAGTTCATTATCGTCAAAGTTAGATTGTGCTTCTTTGTTACAACCTTGAATGAAAAAGGTGACTGTGGATAGCAGTAATAACTGTTTAATGTTTAGCACGGTATTGCCTTTTATCAATCATCTTAATCAGGAGACTCTAACTAGGGATGCTATCAGAATAGACTGGGTCATTATTTGGATTTTAAATGCTAGTTTTTATTCTGTTAATTCAATATTACTAATTAGTAACTGAATGTTGGCTGAACAAAACAAGCTAGAGGTTATGATTGAGATCGAGGTGATGCTTTGCTCTTTTTTGAGGGGGGAAGGGTATAAATGAAGTTGTGCTGCACCATGATAAGTACTTAAGTAAAAGTTTTCAAAGGTTGAATTTAGCCCTTTAGCAAGCAGGAACTCAAGTGTTATCAGGTAATCGGCTATTTGGGGAGCTTGAAAATCAAACAGAATGCCGGATAACTTGACCTCAGGCACTTATTGCCCTATTGCCTTCGGGTAATCTTTTTGTATTCGTCATTACGGGAGTTCGGATCTTAATGTGCACTATCTTGAAAAATAGTGTTAGCGTGTGTGTATTAATTGTATTGTCATTCTCAGATTTAAACCGAGAGTCTGTTTATTTTCGCTGAAAGTGATTATGATGCAGTATCTCATTTTATTGCTAAAGGTCATTTATGGAGCAAGTTGCTGCTATTGATTTTTATATTAACGGATTAAGAAAAAATCAAACGTCTTCAATATCATCAGATGTGAGTTATGGCATTTGTGCCATACAGCCTGCATCGACAGTGATGAAGGAGAGGGAAGAAATGTCAATCCATACTTTACGATCCTTGAGTGATTATTGGCAAGACATGACGTGGGAGGTAGCGATTGATGAAATCGAGCGTTTTAGTCAGCTTATTGTACTTAATCCGGGGCCGTTAGCATTTTATGACGATCTGATTGAATTATTGACAGAGCATTTGTCCATACACGAGAAGCAAATGGCATTATGGTGGGCGCATAAAATGGTGATTGCTTGCTGTGGTCGAACGCATTTATACATTGATATAGGCTTTGAAGCGAGAGAAAAGATGACGATATTATTTAATCGATATTTTCCGACACTCGCGAAGAAGAATATCGATAATAAAATGCGATGGAAAAAATTTCTTTATCGCCAATTTTGTTTAGCAGCCCAGCTTCCTTTATGCCCCACAGCTTCGTGTTCTGAATGTCCATCTTATCAAGAATGCTACTCCGGCAGTTGATGGATCCTTCTTCGTTGTTTGGTCTGTCATTTGAGTGAGGGGTTATCGAAGTCTGTCTGTTTATTAAAGAGGAACACAATATATTTATTAGCAATAGCTAATTGATATATTTGCGATTAACTTGTTCATGAGACTTTACAGTTTGACGTGGTTCATTTGATTTTATTTTGATTATTAATTGCACTTTATGACCAGCTTGATACATTAAATGTGAGCTATATCACATAAAGGATAATGAAAATGGATAATCAAGCAGTAGAACAGTGTCGAGCTGTTTACCTCACCGCTGAAGATTTACGAGTCGCCGCCTCTATTCTTTATAATGCTTACCATAGTGATCCTTTATTTTTGGATGCACTGAAAACAGGCGAGCAAGCCCAGTATGAAAAGAAGTTAAGGGGCGCGATCCGTGAGGAACTCAATGAATTGTGGCAACAAGAACAAGCATTGATAGGGTTGTTTGATGGTGCGAGACTGATTGGTGTGGCTTGTATTGCGACTCAGCAAGTTCCATTGGGGGAAGCCAGATATTGGCATTGGCGTTTAAAGATGCTCTTAAGTACGGGTTGGCAATCGACCCAAGCATTGATGAAAAAAGAGAGTAAAATCATTGATAATTTGCCCAGTAAAGATTGTGGGATTTTGCAATTTATTGCTATTGCACCTCTTGAGCAAGGGAAGGGCTATGGGCACACATTAGTACAAGCGGTTCTGAGTTGGTGTGATGAGCAACCTGAGCTCGATGGCATAGGGTTATTTGCGAGTCGTTTATCTGATATTCAACTTTTTAATCAGCATGACTTTGAAAAACGTACCGAATTAATGATAGGTAATGTATCAGGTGAATTACTCTTTTATTCGTCAGTCAAAGAATATTAATTGCTGATGTTAGGCTCCTTGTGTATTAGGGGTTGCTGACTGACCTTTGATGATTAGATTTTATGAGATATAAAAGTGCGTTAATCACGGAGTAGGGTATGTCGTCTCGTTATTCTAAGCCAATAGTATACAACAAAGATAAAACCTATCGTTTACAGTAAAAAGTAGCCGAATTCCTCTTATAGCAATGAGTGCTGTATCTGTGGCTCTTTTCTACTGTGTTATCGTCAATATTGAAATCATGCTTTCTGGAGGATTTAATTAGCATTACGCATTTTTTTTGCCGCTTCTGATAGAGAATGAAAATCTAATATTTGTTTGGCTTTCTTTACTCCTCGGTAAGAAATATAGCTAAAGTAAGGGCGAATGAAGTGCCCAAAAAGCAAATTGATGAGAAAGTGATCAAATGCGTAAAATAAAGTGCGAGTGAAATAGGTCTGCTGATTTTTGGATTCGAAATCATAACGGACATAACCTCTCATTCCAAAAAGAAAAGGGCTTTCACCATAAACTAGAAAGTAGTGGGGGGCATCGTTGATTTGAGGTGTCCAAGTGATCTTGTTTTTTACGCCTAAGACTTGGGTATGCTCACTCACTGGAGGATGTTCTACTGAAAGTGGTTTTTGTAGATAGGGTTCAGTTTTTAATGACCAAGGATAGAATAAAATGGGCCAGTGGCTAGGATTAGTGACATAATCATAGACTTGATTAATCGGGGCATTAATTAATACACTTTTTTTAATGGACGCCATAAACACCTCTTAAATACGCTTTATGGGTCACAGTACATTTAAATTCAGCATACTTAACATGATGAAATGCTTTGCGACGACTTTCAACTGTTATGTATTAGTATAGCTTATTCACCCTCGAGCTCAATATTGTTCCTGATTACCGACAAGTCTCAGCCATAAGCTACTAAAACTGAACTATAGTTAAAGTAAGGCTTTGAGTGGATAAATGGTTATGGCTAAAAGTAAAGTTCAACACCAG
>NZ_JAKIKS010000094.1 GCF_023284005.1 Shewanella surugensis | reverse complement strand
GATAATTCATATGCTAATGATAGTTATACAAAAATTTCGATATTGATACAAGTTCTATATCATTGGTAATGTAAAAAATATCAAAGATTAAATATTAACCTAATTGTTGGTTATTTTATACTCAGGTACTTACTGGTCTGAAACGAGTTGTGATTCTCGGAGTGTGATCAAACACCTCTCTACCATTCCCGTATATCGAAATGCATAATGTTTTTTGAAGCCCAAACCAGTAAGACTCAGGCATTCCACTTCTACGTTGCATTAAATTTAAAAGCTGAGTAGCACTGAATTAATCACCTACCAAGATAGATTTGTATAAACGTCAAGAGTAACATTTTATCAAGTGAGTCTTAATAAAGTGCTATAACCTAATTGAGTTAAAGTTAATGTTAGGTCAAAATATAATATATTAACCTAATATTAATTACAAAATATGACTTAATCTAAAAGTCTATGATTAACCGACATCACTTATCAGTACTATTTTATCCGTGGTATCAATCGTCAATGACAATAGCGCATCAATTTCTAATAAAGCCCAATCAGTATGAGACGATGAATGATAACCATTTGCCGATTCATATCCTAACGCCGCATTAATATGATATTTAATGCCTTGGATCCGATGATTGACATCCTCACAGTAAGCATTTCGATCTAAAAAATTGGCAACAAATAACTCTGTTGCAGAAAAAATAGCCGCTTTTTCAAAACCATTCCCAGCCTCTTTCGCAAGTAAACATAAGGCTTTTAATTGCTTAGTGAATTGATTTGAAATCATGTGTTCTTCCTCTATTACCGCAAGAAAAAAATATTTTCAATCTATAATCAAATTAACATATATTCCTTTTTAGGTGAATGATCCATCTAATAACTGACACTGTATTACAAATTATTGTTAATGACTCTAACTAAGTAATCATAATACCTTTCATTTTTCTATCAAATGAGAGTATGTCATCTACCAAAATAAATTAATATTATTCAATATGTAATAAAGAGTTCACTGCCAAAATCAGACTAAAGTATTATTAAAAACAGATTTTATAGCCTTTTAGCTAATATTAGTTTCATACTCACGACTGAAGATAACAAAAAATTAACTAACGATAATAAACATAACAAAAGTAGCATAAACAAACATGTTAGGCTCTTAAAATGAGATACTCAGATTTATTTTTTACCCTATCAAGTACATTCATATTATTAGCACTAATAGGCTGCTCGGTAAGCGAAAATAAAAGCCATTTACAACAAAGAGCACAGAGTAATCTCGTTAATATCACGACATGGCACTACCAACAACAAAATGCGACATCGGCTACACAGCTGACTGAGCTAATCGATATACCTCAGCTTACTCAATTAGTAAAACAAGCAGTAAGCAACAATCCAGATGCACAACAAATGGCGATGAACTTAAAAATAGCTTACGCACAAAGGGGGATTGTCAATAGCGACCGCATTCCACAAGCCACTACTGAAATAAACAGTCATAAACATAAAGAAAACAGTATCAGCCACAACAGTGAGATCAGAGTGAGTTGGGAAATCGATTTATGGCAAAAAATACAAAATACTGTCGATGCCGCCAATATGGATATTGCGAGTGCTCAAGCAAATTACCAAGCAACGCTTGATACACTGATAGCCAATATTATGCGAACTTGGTTAGCGATCAGCTTGCAAAAGCAATTGATCGAAATAGAAGAGTCGAGATTAAAATCACTCACCGATAATGAAACATTTATTATCAAACGCTATCGAAATGGATTGGGGAGTTTAGAAGATTTAGATAATGCACGTAGCTCCAGTGCGACGACTCAAGCAACACTTGCTAATTATCGAGAGCAACTGTCTCAAAATAAACGTACACTCAGCCTATTATTAGGAGAAGCACCAGAAAAAAGAGCAATACAAATATCAAGTGAATTTCCCACAGTATTACAACCCCTTGCTAATATTCCAGCCCAAGATCTCGCAAGACGACCCGATCTTCAAAGCGCCTATCACCTTATTATTGCTGAACAATACCGAACTCAAGCCGCTTATAAAGCCTTGCTTCCTTCCATTAATCTTAGCGCTGCATTTACTGGAGAAGAATTATTCAACAATCCCGTTTGGGAGTTACTCGGTCAGTTAACCGCTCCTTTATTTTTAGGTGGAAAACTCAGGGCACAAGCAGAAATAGCACAATTGACAGCTGAAAAGGCTTATTGGAATTATCAATCAACGCTACTCAACGCCGTCAATGAAGTCGAAAACACATTAGGTCAAGAGCAATCTCTATCGCGACAACAACAGCATATTCATCAGGCATTACAAACCGCTAAACGCAGTTTCATCCACTATCAAAAAAAATACAGCCAAGGGCTGGTTGATATAATAGAACTGTTAGCCACACAACAGCGGACCTTTAATTTACAGTCTCAACTTACTCAGCTCATCTACAACAGATTAACCAACAGAATTGATCTAGGTTTGGCACTGGGTTTAGGAGTCACATCATGAAACTGAAAAGCTTAACTATCGGTATCACTTTAATCTCGGCATTCAGTATCGTTGCGATAGCCACTTATACTCAAGCCAAAAGAAATCAATACTTACAAGATAATACCCTTAACACTACACGAAATTTGTCACCTAAAACGTCCCCTGAAATAGAGGTTATTACCGTTAATCAGGATGATTACCAAACACAGATCATCGGTTATGGAGAAGCGAAACCTCAATACTCACTCAGATTGACCACAGAAGTGAGTGGTCAAGTAGATAGTCTTTCACCTACATTTGAAACTGGCCGATATTTGAAAAAAGGCGATAAGATTGCCACACTTAATAAATTGAAATATCAACAAGCAGCCGCTAATGCTCAAGTATTAGTGATTAACGCCAAAATTGCACTCTTGGAAGAAGAGCGAAAAGGCGTACAGGCAAGGATGGAATGGACTAATTCAGGTATGAAAGGGCAACCAGACTCTAAACTAGTATTAAGAGGGCCTCAATTGATCGCCGCTAAAGCGGTATTAAGTCATGCTAATAGCCAGCTCAATAAAGCACAAAGGAACTTAACAAAAACACAAATAACAGCGCCATTTAACGCCCTTATCGTCAGTTCTGATGTTCAACCTGGGCGTTACTTACAAATCGGCAGTAAAATTGGCACCCTATACAGCACCGATCAATTAGAAATCAGTATCCCTCTTTCTGCTCAACAATGGAAAACAATAGGAAACATGAGTCAATTAGAAATGGATAAAAAACAAATCACACTAACTAATACTCAAAATGCACAAAAATGGCAAGGAAAAATAGATCGTATTGAACAACATTTAGACCAAGATCATAAGCAGCGCGCTTTAATAGTGACTGTCGATAACCCTCTGAATCAAAAACCCATCCTTTTTCCAGGTACCTTTCTGGAAGTCAAAATAAAAGGACATAGATTACACTCTATTTGGAAACTACCGGCATCCTGTATTTCTCAAACGGGTGATATTTGGTATGTCGATCCTAATGACCAATTAACCAGCTTTAAAGGAGAAAAGTTATTTGAAAAAGATGATCATGTTTACATTACTCCGATTAACAATATGACAACTGCACATATCGTGAAACGCCCACTGAATAGTTATTTTTTAGGTATGCATGTAAACCCTAGAACATCAAATTAAAGCAGTAAATTACTTGTCAATTAAATATATAGCATGAACACAGGAGAGTAATGGCCAACAACCCTGATCAAAGATCAGATAGCGCACAATATAAAACAACAGGGACCATCGCTTGGTTTGCAAGAAACCCCGTAGCCGCAAACTTACTCTTCATTTCTATCATAATATTAGGGGTCATGTCATTCTATTCATTAAGAAAAGAAGTGTTCCCAGCATTAGAACCTAGATACATAATTATTTCAGTAAGTTATGAAAGTGGTAGTGCAGAGCAAACTGAAAAAGATATCGCTATAAAAATTGAACATGCATTAGAAACGGTATTCGGTATTAAACGGATTGTTTCAAAGTCTACCGCCTACGGCTGTAAAGTGACCATTGAAAAAGCCGGTGATTATTCATTAAATACCTTATTTGCAGACATTAAAAATAAAGTTGACTCCATTCATAATTTTCCACGTAGTGCTGAAAAACCTATTTTAGAAAAAATCCATAGCAAAGAACACGCTATTTGGGTCCAGATCAGCGGTGATACAAGCAGGCCGAACTTACAACGCCTTGCTGAAAAAATAAAAACGGCACTATTAGCCAAACCCGCCATACATCATTTAAGCATTGCAGCTAAATCTAACACCATGATATCAATTGAAGTCGATGAAAATAAATTACAGACCTATGGGCTCACTTTTTCTGACATTCAAAAAGCCATCAACCAAGAGTCTGTCACACCATTAACGACCCAACTACGAAATAAACAAAAAAACATTTACCTTAACGCCGCATCCCAAGCTTATCACGTCGACGATTTTTCAATGATCCCATTAATCACAACCCAGAGCGGTGTCCAGCTCACCTTAGGAGATATTGCCGTCATTTCAGATACCTTTGAAGATAACATTTTGACGTTATCACGTTATAATCAACAAAATAGCACGGCTATTCATATTGTGATAGAAAACCAAGGTGATATAACCCAAATTGTTGAACAAACAAATCAAGTCATAAAAGAATGGCAAGAAAAAGGATTAATACCCAGTAATGTCGAACTCACCACTTGGCTTGATAATAGCCAAATCATCCAAGCTCGTTTATCGCTACTCGCAAAAAATGCCCTAACAGGCATTATCCTCGTTTTTATATTACTGGCATTATTTTTACATCTTCGCCTCGCTTTTTTTGTCGCTATAGGTTTACCTTTTATCTTCTTCGGTACACTTTATTTTATGGGGGATACTTTTGCCGGATTAACCATTAATCAAATGACAACCTTTGGCTTTATTATGGCTCTTGGTATTGTGGTCGATGACGCTGTTGTGATCAGTGAGAGTATTTATGCCACACGACAAAAGTACGGTGATACGGTAGAAAGCACCATACGTGGAACCCATAAAGTCTCTATCCCAACCACCTTTGGCGTCTTAACCACTATTGCGGCTTTTCTCGCCTTGGCTAATATTTCTGGCCTAATCGGCAAAGTATTTTCACAATTCACCATTGTGGTGACGATCTGTTTACTATTATCATTAATTGAATTTAAGCTTATCCTCCCTGCCCATTTAGCGAATATTAATACCCATAGAACAGGAACATCTGGACCAGAAGCTTTTTGGTGTAAAATTCAACATTATGCAGATAAAGGACTGACCTACTTCAATCACTATCTTTACCAACCCAGCTTACAATATGCACTTAAATTTCGTTACGCGGTTATATTTGGTTTTATTACTCTGCTCATTTTTGTGATTTCACTTCCCTTTACAGGTCAAATTCGTACCTCCTTTTTCCCTGATATATCGGATGATGTGATCTCTGTACAATTATCCATGCAAACCGATACGAGTTACGGACAAACCCATACCAATCTTCTCAAATTAGAGTCAAGTGCCATTCAAGCGGCCAATAATTTAGCAAAGAAATACAATATTTCAAAAGACTCCTTACTCAATATACAAGTCCTCGCCGATGACGATCATAACGGCACACTCAACGTTGAACTCACACCCAACCTGCCTTTTAACGCTAAAGAGTTTGTTACAGAATGGGAAAAAATAACAGGTAAACCAGAAGGTGTGCAACGCCTACACTTTATCACACAAAAAGAGTTTATTGATGGCTTTAGGGTAGAACTAAGAGCAGAAAACAATGATATTGCACAGGCCGCTGGCGAAAAGTTTAAAGCTCAACTGGCAAATATTGATGGTGTAGGAGATACCAATGATAACCTTACCCCCAAACAAACCAGAATACATTTAACCTTATCTGAACAGGGTCGCGCACTGGGTATAACCAGTCTGTATTTTTCCAAACAAATATCCCAAGCTTTTGGGGGCCAGGTTATTCAACGTTTTCAGCGAAACAAAGATGAGGTATGGGTTCGACTTCGCTATCCACAACATCAGCGTCAAAGTCTAGCCGATATCATGCAAGCCAAAATAAGGACACCAGATGGTTCAATTGTTCCTCTGAGTATGATCGCCAACATTGAGAAACAATACCAGCAAGATACAATCACCCGAGTCAACAATCAAAAAGTCGTCTACCTCACCGCACCAATCAATAAATCCATTATTGCGCCTAATGAAGTTGTCAGCTACTTACAAACAAATTTAGTCCCACAATTAAAAGAGCAATACCCCAATTTACACATACATTTTGGAGGCGAAGCAGAGCAACAACGAGAGACCATGAGTTCTATGAATGAGTTATTCATGCTGACCTTATTAGCTATCTATATTTTACTCGCTA
The DNA here is from genome assembly GCF_023284005.1 of Shewanella surugensis. Classification (GTDB taxonomy): domain Bacteria; phylum Pseudomonadota; class Gammaproteobacteria; order Enterobacterales; family Shewanellaceae; genus Shewanella; species Shewanella surugensis. The sequence continues at coordinate 17,850 of NZ_JAKIKS010000094.1, read as the reverse complement.
TTCCACTCAAATCTTATATACAACCTTTACTCATCATGAGCATCATCCCTTTTGGGATCATAGGTGCCATACTGGGTCACTGGCTTAATGGCATCACTATTAGCCTGTTATCCCTATTTGGTATGATAGCACTCAGTGGCGTCGTCATTAACGATTGCTTATTACTCATCTCTAAATTTAATATTTTAAACAACAGTAAAAAGATAGACATCAAAGACGCTATTACCTTAGCATGCAGCAGTCGACTTCGCCCTATCCTCCTCACTTCCATTACCACTTTTGCAGGACTAACCCCCCTACTAGCGGAAAAGTCAGTACAAGCACAATATTTAATTCCTGCCGCCGCCTCTCTAGCCTATGGAGTACTATTTTCGACAGTCATTATGCTGCTGCTTATACCTGCACTGCTACTCATACAAGAAGACATCAGAATAGCTTGTAAACACCTTTCAACGTTAATCACTCGATAATACATACCCAAACGACTCTGAAACTCGCATTTCCAAGTCGTTTAGGTATAACGCTCAACGATTAGCTATTTTACGCGCAAGCATCTCTTCCCAAGCCCAAGCTAAAGAAAGCTCGAAATCATTCAACAACTTGCCCCCTTCTGGAAACTCATCGATGAAGGGCGTCATAATCACTCCAAGCCATGGAATAGTCGGTTTAACGACGTTAGGGGGTCGATGATAAATAGCATAATAACAATCAACCAGTTCATCCCAAAATAATGTATCACTTTCCTTAAACACAATAAAAAAAATCATTAAGGTTGCCAAACTTTTTCCGTGAAAAGGTTGACCTTTCACATGAGGTCCCATTGGCGCATATAAGGTTCCCCTTAATGCATGGCCCACATGACTACATTGAAATTGAAAGTGTGAAAGACTCGGTTCAGTCAAGGGAACAGGCAGGTGTCGCGCAAGAGACAAATTAATCCCTTTCTTTGCCGTATCAATCGCTTCTCTACGACACTCAAACCGATTATAGAGCACATTCATTCCTGAATGAAAAACCACTTTTTTAATAGCCATTTGATGTTTACATTGATTAAAAACGGACATCTTTCACCACCAATATAAAACTTCCTTGAATTCAAATCATAGTTTATTAATGTCAATGTTGCGCCTACATCCCCCATAATCCGTTCTTTCTAACAATTTATAAAGTCGTTTCTAATCAAAAAAACCAAAATAAATAATATTCACTCTAGGGTTTTTATTGGCATTCTACAAAATGTGCATCTATTGTTCACTATTGAATCTTCAGTTTAATAGTGAACCACGTATTAATGAATAAATAAGGAATTAACATGAAAAAATTATCATTGGGGATCATCGCATTACTCTCTACTTCACTCTTTTCATTAGGCATTGTAGCCCAAGAAGGAGGATTTATTGGCCCAACAAAAGATAATGTCACCACCGTTAAAATGGCATTAGAGGCCGAAGATAATGCTCAAGTAACCTTAACAGGTTATATCACCAGCGCATTAGGAGATGAAAAATACCACTTTAAAGACAGCAGTGGCGAAATGACAGTAGACATTGATGATGATGACTGGAATGGCCTGAAAGTGACACCTGACACCAAAGTGATCATACAAGGTGAGGTGGATATCGATGGTCCCAATGCCAAAATAGATGTCAATACTATCACAGCACAGTAAATCATAATCTTACCAAAGCATCAATGACAGATAATAAGGTATAAATATTCTATGCCTAACTCAATTGAATCAATCTATTTGACTCAATTGAAGGGCACTCTATTTCAAAGCAAACAAGTATGAAACACAATCACAAACAAACCCCAAATATGTTCTAAAATAGTAATAGCACAGCATTGACGAAAACAAGGACGCCAATCAATGAGAATGGATTATCGGTGGATCATTGCACTATCAATCGTTCTCGGATTTAGCCTTTATCTGTATATCACATTCCGTCAGCCTCTTATTACCGCAATGATAGCAGCCCCTTCTAAGCCCAACTTTAATCAAGCCATCACACCGATCCCGATATTAGAGATAAAACAAGATGACAAAAGTAAACTGCAACTGGGTTTACGCTTATTCCTCGATCCACGCTTATCCTCTAACAACCAAGTGAGCTGCGCTTCTTGTCACAATATTTATACCAATGGTGCAGAAACCACAAAAGTCTCCACTGGCGTTTTAGGCAAAGGGAACCGTAATTCGCCCACCGTCTATAATGTGTCTTTCAATACCCGCTTTTTTTGGGATGGGCGAGCAGCCAGTTTACATGAACAAATTGATGGCCCTATCCATAATCCATTAGAAATGAATACTAATTGGAAAAAGATCACTCAATTTGTTCAATCAGATCAATATTATCAAATCGCTTTTACAGAAGAGTATGATGAACAAATCAGTGAAAATACTATTAAAGATGCGCTCATCAGTTTCATGCTAGTTCTCAATACCCCTAACGCCGACTTTGATCGTTATTTATTAGGTAACCCCCAAGCCATGTCGCAAACAGCCATCAATGGCTGGGCCAAATTTCAAACCTTAGGCTGTATTTATTGTCATCAAGGGAAAAATGTGGGAGGAAATATTTTTCAGAAATTTGGACATGTTGAATCATTGGATCATAATTCTGATGACTTAGGGCGATTCTCACTCACTCAAGAAGAAGCCGATAAAAATGTTTTTCGCGTTCCCAGCTTACGTAATGTCGCCATTACCCCGCCTTATTTTCATGATGGCAGAGCCGAAATCTTAGAAGATGCCATTTTGTTAATGGCTAAAATGCAATTAGGCAAAGATCTCGATCCTGTCACTCTACTTGAGCTCTCAGCCTTTCTCAATGCACTCAGTGCACCTCCTCCTCCAGCATTAAAGGCATTACAATAATGAAAAAACATCACTATCGTATTGTCAGTGCATTACTGATCACAGCAACGACCATTATTTTATTAACCCTCGCGCTTTTAGTCACCAAAATGAATCTCATTAAACAATATCATCATGCTTATGTGCAGTTAACCCATCAAGTGCTCGCAGCTAGAGATGAAGTCTTTAAATTTAACGTTAATGATCAGAAAAACTACGATTCCATTTCACAGCGCCTTCTCCAATCCGAACTCCAAGTCACTCAAATAGACAACAGTCTCTCCAAAACTAATCTCAATTTTATTGCTTATTTTCTCATTGGAGGCAACGAGGTTGAAGCGAAAAGCCATCGACTAACAACCACTATTTCAAAGCTCATCGAAGAACTGGAGACCTTATTAAGATTGATGATTTCACAAGAATATTCTCAGCATACCATCACCTTGTTGCAACAAGATTTATTAAGTAATCAACCAATACCTCAAGACAAATTACAAATATTATCGTTAATTACGGGCACTGATAATACACAAGCATTCACACCTGAACTAACCCATAAAAATGCTTACATTAGTCTAGTCAAGCACCTCAACCTCGCCAATGAAGTCAACGCTAGTATTGAGCAAAAGAATATCAGCATCCTAAATAATCAGGTACGCAACTTACTCACTAATACAACATTTTTTTGGCTAACATTCACTGAAAATACCAAACAATCTATTTTTATCTTCTTACTGTTACTCACAGTCACATTAGCCAGTTACTCTCTATTACTGTTCAGAGTCAGAACCCAGAAAGAGCTCAGTATTCAACAAACATTAATCACAATAGAAAAAGAAAAACATCAACTAGCACTTGTCGCCGAACATATTCAAGATGCCATCATAATTACTAATAAAAAAGGACTCGTGACTTGGGTTAACCAAAGCTTTACGGCTTTATCAGGTTACGCTTTAAATGAGGTTATCAACCAAAAACTAGGTAATATCTTACAAGGAAGTAAAACCAATCAACAAGACATTGAAAGTATTCTTCAGGCGATTAATCAACAACAACCGATAGAAGCAGAAATGATTAACTACCATAAAAATGGTGTTCCTTACTGGGTAGAGATTACAATCACGCCTATTTTAGATGAATATAATCAATTTATTAACTATATTGCCGTTGAAAGAAATTGCAGTAATAGAAAAAAAATGCAACAAGAATTATCCCTAGCAGTCAAAACCGCTGATACGTCCAATCAAGCAAAATCCACTTTCTTAGCCACCATGAGCCATGAATTAAGGACACCACTCAACGGGATCCTTGGTATGGCCCAAATTGTTGAATCTAATTTAACGGATCCAACTCAGCGAGAACAACTGCAAATACTGTTAGAATCGGGCAATCATCTGACCTCGTTATTAAATGATATTCTCGACTTTTCAAAAATAGAGCAAAATAAACTGGAGTTGGATAATGAACTTTTCAGCTTTAATCATGTTATCGATCCCATCATTAATACCTACGGGCCAATATGTGATGATAAAAATATTGATCTCATCTTAAAAAATAATATTAATGAGCAACAAACCTTTGAAGGTGATAAATCCAGAATTCGACAAGTTATCTATAACTTACTCAGTAATTCCGTTAAATTTACCCACGAAGGCAACATTACCTTAAGCTTCAGCAAAACGGTTCATCAAGATATTGACGGCATCAATATTACTCTTTCTGATACAGGAATAGGCATACGACAAGAGCGCCTCGATACCATTTTTAATCCCTTTACCCAAGCGGAATCTTCTACCACCCGTCAATATGGTGGAACGGGACTTGGACTCTCTATCGTCAAACAACTCGTTGAATTAATGCAAGGAAATATTTCGATAACCAGTGAAGTGGGCAGTGGAACAACCTTTGCGCTTTTTATCGGGCTGAAACAATCAGATAAACAACTGACCCAATCTAAAGACCTACAGAAAGTAGCAAAAAATCTACCTAAAAACCTGTCTATTCTTATCGCAGAAGACAATAAAATTAATGCACTGGTTGCAAAAACATTTTGCCAACGCTTAGGTCATACCGCGACAATTGCAAACAACGGCCTAGAGGCCGTTAATCAGCTCAGAGAACAGGACTTCGATCTGATTATTATGGACAATCATATGCCTGAAATGGATGGAATAGAAGCCACCACAGCGATCAGAAAAGACTTAAACAAAACCACCCCTATTTTTGCTTGTACCGCCGATGTTTTCCAAGAAGCCCATGACAATTTCATTGAAGCTGGTGCTAATCATGTATTAACGAAACCCCTACAAGAACAAAGCTTTCTAGATGCTCTATATCAACACTCTGCATTAATTCGCCATAATATCAACCCACTAATAGCCACTTCACCTAATCATTTAATTAACCAAGAGACCCTTAACGGATCAACCAACGTCATTTCATTATCTCGCCATGTTAAAAGCCAGCTTAATTTAACCGAAGCTGAAATAAAACTCGATAATTTGCAAATACTAAGCCAAAAACAGCACATGTCACTCAACACATTAATCTCTTCTTTTCAAAATAATGCTGAATCGATGATCTCTGAGCTCATTATTGCCTTTGAAAGAAAAGACGTAAGTAAAATATACCTGATAAGCCAACATATCAACACACTCGCAACAGAGTACAAAATAAAGCGCATTATTAAACAAATAGACAAACTATCATCCGGATCATTAAAACATCACCTTCCCGCTTTAGAACTCATGCAACATCTCATCAATTTACTCGAGGTTAACGTACATCAAGCTCGGCGCTTTATCATCAAATCATCGACAAAACAAAATAAAGATGCAGGATCTTAAATATCACCATCAAACTCACATAAAATGAACAAACCGCTAAGCCACATCATCCACTAGCATAGACAATACATGATCAATGGCAAAACCTGCGGCATTACCGCTATGAATAGCGTGACTCACCTTTTGTATTAAGGTCACCATATCACCGATAGCATAAATACCCGCCTTAGATGTTTGATAATGATCATCCACACCCACTAGCCCTTCTTCTGTAATATCTAAGCCTAATTTAACGAACAAGGGTTTATTGTTTAAATGAAAAGGCAAATGAATGAATAGTCCCCGTCTGCTAATACACTCTCCTGTCGCTAAATGCAGTTCGATGTAATCACCCAAATCACCCGTGATTTTCTCAACCTCACTGGTATTAACATTGACATTTAAACGCGCCAATTCAACTAATTCTTCTTCACTAAATTTGACTTTATCCTCCGTCAGTAACAAGACATCTCCCGTCCATTTACTGATAATTTTAGCCATCATATACGCTTCATTATTAGGACTGTAAATGGCAACGGGTAACCCTTTTATGCCATAGGCAATACAGTAAGGACAATGAAAAATATGTTCAGGCCAAAAAGTCTCAATGCCTTCAATTTTAGGTAAAATATCTTTCACGCCGCTCGCAAACACCAGCTGCTTAGCCTTCACCTCAAACCACTGACGACTGTTTTTTTCAAGATCAAGAAGCTCATATCTCAAACTAAAGCCTGCTTTCTCATTACCCGATACGTGTGTTGCCACGCCCCGCTGCAATGTCACATGTTCAAATTCCGCAAGCTCTTTTCTAGCATCATGGAGTAACTGAGTCGGCTCAGTTTGATTTCGGCCAATTAAATTGAACATGACTTGACTATACTCATTACGTGGACAATTGGCATCGATAATTAACACCTTACGCATCGCGTTACCCAAAAATAACCCCAGACTCAAGCCACTAAAACTGCCCCCCACAATGACAACATCATACTGATTGTCTATCCTCTTTTTTGCAATTGAACTTATACTCATTAATTCCCCCGCCCAAAAAATTAACTCTCACTCGCAAGTCCATACGGATTATTTATATCAAACCGCTTAACGTCCAGCATCATAAACATAGACTGACTTAGATGATTTGTCCCCCCCTTAACCCTCCTTTAACCCCTATTTAGGTATGCTGCCATCAGAAAATCGCAGGAGATGAAACCCCATGCTTGATGCAACGCCCTTTAAACACTTAATAGCCTTGCTGTTATTCATGAGCATCATCAGTTGTAGTGCGCAAAAGGCATCTGATTATCAATCACAAGCGCTTCAATCGCGTGAACAAGTCAAACCTTGGCAATACACACAAAATGATGCAACAAAGGCAACAACATTAACCCAACTCATTGAGATCCCTCAGCTTACTGAATTTATTCATCAAGCCATGGATAACAATCCAAGTTTGCAGCAAACCGCGATTGCTTTACAAATTGTTTATGCGCAAAGAAGTGTTGAGGCCAGTGAAGGGCTACCTCAAAGCTCTCTTGGCACCAACAGCAGCAAAGATGAAGGCAGCAATACCACTTATAACAGTGAACTCAGTATTAGCTGGGAAGTGGATTTATGGCAAAGAATCAGTGATAGTATCAAAGGCGCTGACATGGATATCGCCAGCTCTCAAGCCGATCTTCAAGCCGCAAAAGACGCACTTGCCGCCAGTATAATGCGAACTTGGCTGCAAATTAATTTACAGCAACAACTCATCAGTATCGAAAGTCAAAGATTAGCCTCATTAGAACACAATGAAACCTTTATTATTGAGCGCTATCGCTCTGGACTTGGGAGTTTAGAAGATCTTGACGATGCCCGTAGTTCTAGCGCGAGCACGCGTGCTACATTAGCCCAATACCAAGAGTTATACGCACAATACCAACGCACCTTATGGCAACTATTAGGCCAAGATAACAATCAGAGTAATGCAACAATCGGCGCTGAATTCCCCACAGTACTTCAACCCTTAGCCAGTTTACCCAATCAAGATCTAGGCAGACGCCCCGATCTCCAAAGTGCTTACTACACTATTTATGCAGAGCAATATCGTTCAAGTGCCGCTTACAAAGCTTTACTCCCTTCTCTCAATTTAAGCGCTCAATTAACGGGTGAGGCACTTTTTAATAGCCCAGCATGGAGTCTACTCGGGCAACTAACCGCCCCCTTATTTAATGGTGGAAAGTTAAGATCACAAGCCGATATTGCTGAACTTACGGCCGAACAAGCCTATTGGCGCTATAAAGAAACCTTACTCACCGCAGTCAATGAAGTTGAAAATGCATTAGGGCAAGAACAATCTTTATCTCGCCAGCAAAGCCATATCAATGATGCTCTGCAGAGCGCACAGCGAAGTTTTGCTAACTATCAAACAAAATATCGCCAAGGACTCGTCAACATCATCGATTTATTATCCATTCAGCAACAAACATTTGATCTGCAATCTCAATTAACACAACTAATTTATGACAGATTAGTCAATCGTATCGATTTAGGACTTGCATTAGGTCTGGGGATCTCTAAATGAAACCAAAAAAAATCACTCTCATCACCACCTTGATTGCCAGCCTATGTATTATTGCGGCGATTACTTATACCCGCGCCCAAAAAGCAGACTACATCAAACAAAGCCGAGCAGTGGGTCAACCCACAGTCATAGCCTCTCCTGAAGTAGAGGTGATCACCGTCAATAAACAAGACTATCAAGCTGAAATTATCGGCCACGGTGAAGCTAAATCTCGCAATATGCTGGTCTTAACGACAGAAGTCAGTGGTCAAGTGGAAACCTTGTCCCCTCAATTTGAAACAGGCAAACAAATTAAACAAGGCGCATTATTAGCGTCTCTCAATGATACGAATTACCAACAAGCTGTCACCGATGCTCAAGTCTCAGTCGCCGACGCAAAAGTAGCCTTACTCGAAGAAGAACGACAAGGTCAACAAGCCCAAATGGAATGGAAGAACTCAGGTATGAAAGGAGAGCCAGACTCTTCTCTGGTCTTACGTCAGCCTCAGCTTATCGCTGCTCAAGCCGCACTTTCCAATGCCCAAAGACAACTAAAAACCGCCCAACGTAACTTACAAAAAACCCAAATCACTGCGCCTTTTAATGCACTCATTATCTCGCGCGACATACAGCCTGGAAGTTATCTTTCTGTCGGCACCACAGTGAGTACACTCTACAGTACTGACAGAGTCGAAATAACCATTCCATTATCTGAACATCAATGGAATAGTTTACCCACTTTCAATAATATTGAGCCCAAATCTTGGCTTGTCACGTTAACCAATACAGACGCCACTGAGCACTGGCAAGGGTACGTACAACGCATAGAGCAACACTTAGACTCGAGTAGCCGCCAGCGTGCATTGATTGTCGCAATCGACTCGCCTCTTGAGCAAACGCCCGCCCTTTTCCCAGGCACTTTTTTAACCGCGAGAGTCCAAGGAGCAACCTTAAACGCCATCTGGGCACTCCCAGCATCCGCTATATCTCAAAGCGGTGATGTCTGGTATCTAGACAATAACAGCAATCTTATGAATTTTAAGGCTAATAAATTATTCGAAATAGAAGATAAAGTGTATATCACTCCCGTCGATGATAAAGAAAGTGCTCAAATAGTGATCCGTCCATTGAATAATTACCTTGTGGGTATGAAGATGACTCCCACCCAATCAGACAATCCAAGTCTATTGGCTAGCACCGCTCAGGAGAAACAATAATATGTCACTTATTCCTGATAATCACTCCCACCCAATGCCCCCAGAGCAAACAGGGATCATCGCTTGGTTTGCACGCAATGCGGTTGCCGCTAATTTATTACTGATCTCTGTCATCATCCTAGGTATTTTGTCTTTATACTCACTTCGAAAAGAAGTCTTTCCCAGTATAGAACCTCGATTTATTACCGTTTCGGTGAGTTATTACAGTGGCAATGCCAAACAGGCCGAAGAAGGCATTGCCATTAAAATTGAAAACGCATTAGAAACCGTTACAGGGATCAAACGCATCACTTCCGTTTCCAATGCCAATGGTAGTACAGTCACCATTGAGAAAGAAACCGATTACTCTCTCGATAGCTTATTTACCAACGTTAAAACAAAAGTTGACTCGATTTATAACCTCCCCACTGATGCACAAAAACCCGTTATTGAAAAAGCGAAACGTGAAGATCATGCCATTTGGGTGCAACTCTTTGGTGATGCCGACCGAGTCACCTTACAAAAATTAGCTGAGAAGTTAAAAACGGCATTACTCGCTAAACCCGCTATCCGAAATTTATCCATATCAGCCGAATCCCAAGCATTAATGTCTGTTGAAGTCGATGATAGTAAACTCCAAGCTTATGGCATCACACTAAGTGATGTCGAAAATGTCATCAATGCAGAATCCTCGGCTCCTCTCACCACCAGCCTGCGTAATGACAATAAAATCATGCGCCTTAAGGCTTCAGAGCAAGCTTATCAAGCGGGTGACTTCGCTAAAATACCCTTATTAACCACAGCCGATGGTGCCATTATCACTTTAGGCGATGTCGCCACGATTACCGATACCTTTGATGACGATCCCTACACTCTCTCCCGTTATAATCAACAAAATGGCATGAGTATTGAAATTGTCATGGACGAACAAGGTGATATTACCCAAATTGTCGATCAAGCCAACGCTGTCGTTAAAGAGTGGAATGAACGAGGTTTATTACCCAATAATGTGCAACTCAAGACTTGGTATGATGGCAGTACCATTATAAAGGACAGACTGTCGCTACTGACAAAAAACGCCATCAGTGGTATCGCATTAGTCTTCATCATATTAGCCTTATTTCTCAACTTAAGACTCGCATTTTGGGTCGCAGCAGGCCTGCCCTTTGTCTTTTTTGGCACCCTGTACTTTATGACCGATACCTTTACAGGCCTGACGATTAATGAAATGACCACCTTTGGTTTTATCATGGCACTCGGTATTGTCGTTGATGATGCTGTGGTGATCAGTGAAAGTATTTATACTACGCGCCAACGATATGGCGACACCATAGAAAATACCATTCTTGGTACCAAAAAAGTGGCCATACCGACCATATTTGGGGTGCTCACCACCGTAGCTGCATTCATGGCACTCGCCAATATATCCGGTAATATTGGTAAACTATTTTCACAGTTTGCGACAGTTGTGACCATTTGTTTATTACTCTCCTTAGTCGAATCAAAATTCATTTTACCGTCCCATTTAGCCCACTTAAACACTCAAAATATAGCCACATCTGGCATCGCAGGTGTGTGGGCTAAAATCCAATCATTCGCCAATGGTAGCTTACAATGGTTTAATACCCGCCTCTATCAACCCGCAATCCATTGGGCACTGGATTTTCGTTATGCTGTTGTACTGATTTTTGTTGCCATTTTCATTTTAGTCACCGCCATGCCTTTCATGGGCAGTGTCAGGGTATCTTTTTTCCCCGATATTACTGGTGATGTCATCAGTGTGAATATGTCGATGCAAAATGATGCCAGTTTTGGGCAAACCAATACCAACCTACTTACCCTAGAAAAAACGGCTATTGAGGCCGACCATCAATTAGCCGAAAAATACCAAACCAATACGCCTTCGATTAAGAGTGTGCAGGTCATTGCCAGCGCCGACTTAAGTGGCAAATTAATTGTTGAAATGGATTCAGCTTCACCTTACTCATCCACAGAGCTCATTAAGCAATGGCAACAACTCGTCGGCTCGCCAGAAGGAGTGAAAAAAATAAAGTTTAGCTCCAAAAAAGAAATGGTTGATAACTTTAAAGTTGAGTTAAAATCTAACAATGAAGCCACCTTAACAGCAGCTGGGGCACAATTTAAAACCGCCTTATTAAACACAAAAGGTGTCAATGGCATCGATGATAATTTGTCTCCTGGCCAAGCGCAGCTACATTTTACCCTTTCTAATCAAGGCCGAAGCCTAGGAATGGATACTTCAACGCTATCTGAACAACTACTACAAGCCTTTGGTGGCCAAGTTGTGCAACGTTATCAAAGAGACAAAGACGAAGTCTGGGTAAGAGTCCGTTACCCTAAACTACAACGTCAAACCCTCGCCGATATCATGCAGGCAAGGGTGAGAACCCCCGATGGAACCATAGTACCACTCAGCGCTGTGGCCAATATCAATACTGAATATCAACAAGATGAAGTGACGCGCATTAATAATCAAAGTGCGATTTTTCTCAGTGCTGGCGTCGATAAAACCATCATAGCGCCGAATGAATTAGTGGCAAATTTAAAACGAAATTTGGTACCACAATTACAAAATCAATATCCTGATTTAAATATTTATTTTGCTGGAGAAGCTGAGCAACAACAAGAAACCGCAAGCTCAATGAGCAGTATGTTTGTACTGGCCATGTTAGCCATTTATGTATTATTGGCGATCCCCTTAAAATCTTATATCCAACCCGTATTAATTATGATGGCCATACCTTTCGGTATTGTTGGGGCGATCTTAGGACATTGGATCAATGACATTACTATTAGCTTATTGTCTTTAAATGGCATTCTGGCTCTCAGCGGGGTAGTCGTCAACGATAGTTTACTGCTGGTCTCACGTTTTAATGAATTAATAAAAGAAGGAAAGTTATCGGTTCATCAAGCCATTGTCACCGCATGTACCAGCCGTTTACGCGCCATATTATTAACCTCTGTCACCACCTTTGCCGGTTTAGTACCCTTATTAAGCGAAACCTCATTACAAGCACAATTCTTAATTCCGGCTGCTGCATCACTGGCGTACGGGATTTTATTTGCCACAGGTATCACCTTAATACTGATCCCTGCATTATTACTAATTCAATGTGAAATAAAAGCATTCTTAGGTACACTGTCTAACAAGCTTATCTCCTCTAAGACTCAAAAGGCGGTTTCATCATGCTAAACCTATTATTAGTCGAAGATGACTTAGACTTAGCGGCAACCATTATCGATTATTTTGAGCTAGAATCGATGCAATGCGACCATGCTTCAAATGGACTAGCGGGATTGCATTTTATCGAACAAAACTCTTATCAGGCACTGATTATCGATATTAACTTACCTAAAATGGATGGGCTAACCCTTTGTAACACCATCAGACAGCAAGGCATTGATACGCCAGTACTCATGCTTACAGCACGAGATAGCCTAGACAACAAACTAGAAGGGTTTCAATCAGGAGCAGATGATTATCTCATTAAACCTTTTGCCATGGCCGAACTCATTGTACGCATTCAAACATTATCCAAACGCCGCAGCGGCCAAGTCAAAAGGCTCAGCTTGGCCGATTTGGAAATTGATTTATCAGAAAAAAAAGCCTATCGGCACAACGAACCACTAAAGTTATCGCCGACTGCATTTCGCATTCTCGAAATGTTACTTCGAGCCTCTCCTAAACCCGTATCGAGAACTGACATAATGCAAGCGGTTTGGGGAGATAATCAACCAGATAGTAACAGTCTAAAAGTGCACATCCATCATCTACGTAAGCAACTGGATAGCCAACATTCACCGAGCTTACTGCAAACCGTACCGAGTTATGGATTTGCCTTACGTCTTAATACAGTCAATACCAAATGAGAATAAAACCGAGCCTAAGATTATATTTTTTCATTGCCATACTAGTCTTAGGCACGTCATTAACCTTAGTTTTTTCCGCACTCACAATTAATTATTTCATCGAAGGGCTGGATACGGGCATGCGTGGCACTATGCGCCAACTGTCTCAAGTTGAAAATGTCCGTGATGGACATCCTGTACGTTTAATCAACTTTCAAATATCGAGTCAATGGAAAGATGTCCCCGCAGACATTCGATCCCAATTTTCACAGCCCCCCACTACACCTGGAGTGTTACAAAAAAAACTTATTGGGATCACGTTATTTTCTCCCCCGAAAAAAGCCTATTTCGTCATTTATATGATGAATAATCAAGGTAAAGGGCGATATGTGAGCAAAGTATTTAATAAAGAAACCATAAAAAATGAAACCAAAAAAGGCAGCTCACACTTTACAGGGATCATGCTATTTGGCATTGGTGGGCTGATTATTTTTACCCTATTTTTATTCCTTATAATGAATAAAATGTCCTCTCCGATGGAATCATTGATCAATTGGACAAAAACACTCAATGATAAAAATTTGGCATTTCCTCCTCCTGATTTTAAATATCATGAGCCCAATGAGCTGGCCCAAATAATTCATAATAGCTTGAACTCAGTGCAAGAGAGTCTCAATCGAGAACAAGTCTTTTTAAGCTATGCAAGCCACGAATTACGTACACCTATCGCAGTGATCCGCTCTAATATTGAATTGCTCAATAAAATGAATGACGTCGAACCTTTAGGTGATAAACAACAAAAGATATTACAACGTATTGAACGTGCAGGCTTTACCATGACTCACCTAACCGAAGCCTTACTGTGGTTAGGACGAGATAATGCTATTCCGCCTCAATTATCGGTTATTAAACTCAATGAGCTCATAGTGCAACTCGTTGATGAACTCAGTTATTTATTGCAAGGAAAAGCAGTTAATATTGAAATAGACACCCATCTATACCATATCGAGCTCCCTACAACGGCTTGTTTAATCGTGCTCACAAACCTTATTCGTAATGCCTTTCAACATACTCAGAGTGGCACCGTTTCAATCACACAAAAGCATCATCATGTGATCATAGAAAATAACAATAATGATCCCGAAGTAGATGATGAAGCGCTTGGTTTTGGGCTCGGGCTTGAGCTCACCCAAAGACTCATTGAAAAATTTAAATGGCCTTATAAGACTCAAATAACCTCTAGCGGCCACAGAGTCGAAGTCTCTTTTACTCAAACTAATGAGTAATAAGTGACTATGTTCAAGCTCAATAATTTCTAATATGCTACACTGTTTTTATCGACTATTATTTTATGTTTAAGACGATTCGATGATAATGAGTAGTGTGTTTTCTCCCCCATGGTGGGCTAAAAGCGCCCACATTCAGACAATTTTACCTTCCTTAACACGAGTGTTAAGTCCCTTATTAAAACGTGAACGATTAGAGCTCCCTGATCAAGATTTTATTGATCTTGATTGGCTATCGACTCCCATCGATAACCAACCTATCATCCTCATGTTTCATGGTTTAGAAGGCAGTGCTGACTCTCATTACATTAAACGACTATTCTTAGCTTGTCAGTCAATGGGGCATTGTGCCTTGATCCATCATCATCGTGGCTGCTCAGGTGAATTAAATCGTCTCCCGCGGGGTTATCACAGTGGTGATACCGAGGATGTTCAAATCAGCTTACAGCACTTAAAACAACACTTTCCTAATAACCCTATTTTTGCCGTAGGCTATAGTTTAGGAGGGAATGTGCTCACCAAATATCTAGGCGAACAAAAAGAAAATAGCTTAATCGAACGAGCCGTCGTTGTATCTGCACCGTTACAACTTGCCGCTTGTGCTAAAAAATTAGAAAAAGGTTTTTCAAAGATTTATCAAAGCTATCTCATCAAGCTATTACAACAAAAAGTAATCGATAAAATGGAAAAGATGGCATTAGATAAATATATTCCAGTCA
The DNA here is from genome assembly GCF_023284005.1 of Shewanella surugensis. GTDB lineage: Bacteria > Pseudomonadota > Gammaproteobacteria > Enterobacterales > Shewanellaceae > Shewanella > Shewanella surugensis. The sequence continues at coordinate 2,555 of NZ_JAKIKS010000094.1, read as the reverse complement.
CGAAGCATCAAATTAAAAACTTAACCACCTTTCATGGGTTTGATCATCAAATCACCGCTCCCTTACATGGATTTAATGGCGTCGATGATTATTATCGCCAAGCCAGTGGCTTGCCTTTTCTCGCTCATATCACTAAACCCACACTCGTGATCCATGCAAAAGACGATCCTTTCATGACCGAAGATGTCATACCCGGTCCAGCCCAACTCTCTCCTCATGTCAGTTACGAATTACATAAGCAAGGGGGCCATCTTGGCTTTATTGAAGGCGGAAGCCCTTGGCATCCAAGATTTTATTTAGAACGCCGCATTCTCGATTTTTTATTTCCCACTTCACCCTCGACTGAGACGGATAACAATCAATGCTAGTCCCATACAATGCGCTACAACAACTTCCACAAGACACTGTCAATAATCTGATTAAAGAATACTTATTTACTCAATTAGAAGATGGAAACTTTAGTCACACAGACGAAACTGAACTAAAAAACGCGATCATTAAATGTCATCAGGCACTAAAATCTGGTACTTTAGTCGTGGAATATAGTGAGGAAGATGAATCCATAGCCTTAAGACACAAGGACAACATCACAAATATGCAGCCGGAAAATTGACCTTAAGCTGCTCAATCCGTATAACTATACCCGAACCCTTAAAAATGCAGCCTACCCATTTAACTTTTTTGCGCGCCTTAAAGCATCCCTTTTTAGCATATTATTGCTGAAGTGTAGGTGGCATTTCATATATTTAGGTAATAACATGTCAGCAAAACATCCCATCATTGCAGTCACAGGTTCTTCTGGAGCCGGTACCACAACAACAACCACAGCTTTTACAGAGATCTTTCGACGACTTGGGATTAACGCTGTCACGATTGAAGGTGATAGCTTTCATCATTACACTCGAGCGGAAATGGAAGTCATCATCCGTAAATTGAAAACAGAAAATCTTAACATTAGTTATTTTGGTGCTAAAGCCAATGATTTTGTTAAATTAGAACAGTGTTTTCATGATTATGGAGAAACAGGCCAAGGAGAAATGCGCGCATACTTACACACTTTTGATGAAGCAGTGCCTTTTAACCAAATGCCGGGCACCTTTACCCAATGGCGTCCATTACCAGACGATAGCGATATGCTTTATTATGAGGGTCTGCATGGCGGCGTGATCACTGATGAATGCAATGTCGCTCAACATGTTGATTTGCTTATTGGTATGGTCCCCATTGTCAACCTAGAGTGGATCCAGAAAATTATTAGAGATACGTCAGATAGAGGCCATACTCGAGAAAAAGTCATGGGCTCTATTGTACGCAGTATGGACGATTATATTAATCACATTACGCCACAATTTTCTCGCACACATATCAATTTTCAACGCGTTCCCACGATAGACACCTCCAACCCCTTTAGTGCGACGACGATTCCCAGCTTAGATGAAAGCTTTGTGGTGATCTGTTTCCATGATATCAAAAATGTTGATTACCCCTTTTATCTCAATATGATCCAAGGCTCATTCATGTCTCGCACCAATACATTAGTCGTACCGGGAGGTAAAATGTCTCTGGCGATGGAGTTAATTTTAACCCCATTAGTGAAAGAACTTATGGAAAAGAGAACCCAAGACTAATGTTAGCTTCTGCATCTCCAACTGGTTTAAGGATAAAGCCATTTTATCAAGTGGCTTTATATACCCGTGATACTTGAATCAACTAACACAATCGACATAGGACACTCAACACTAATGCTCTCTAAAAGGTTGTTGCTTCTTATAAAGTGATAAACGCTTAACATAAGCATTAAAATCATTTCCTTTTTCAATGATTTTAATGGCTTTTTGTTGCGTTTCGACTGCAGCTTTAAAATTACCTTGCTCAGCATAAGCTGCGGCTAGATTATCTAAATAAATAGGATTGTTTTTGTTTGAAGCAAGTAATGCCTTTGCAATGCTCTCTGCTTTATTACCATCGCGATATTGAGCTTCAGGACACGTGGCTAAAATCCAAGAAACATTCCCTAAAGACAGCTTATCACCAACCAAATTAAACTGAGACAGGGCTTTACCACAATCCCTGGTGACCCCTGAACCACCCCCCGCATAAATGAAACCTAATCTAAAATTAGCCCACTTATCTTGTTTATTACTCTTGTTATCCACTAATGTTTTGTACAAACGTTCTGCCTGAGCAAGATCCCGTGTGATGATCTGCCCTTCGTAATATAAATCAGCTAAGGTTTTTTGCGCTTTCTCATCACCCGCTTCAGCAGAAGCCGTTATCGACTCAATAGCGAGTTGAGTATCTTGGTCTACATACTTTCCTGTCAAATACATAATCCCTAATAAATATTGCGCTGCGGGTTTACCCAAATCCGCATTCAGCTGTAAATAAGCTATCTTACTGGCTTCAATTGCTTGAGGGGGTTGGGGAGCAGAAAATGCCATACTTTTACCTGATTACCCATAAAGCTCAGCCATGCTTAAATACTTCTGTGGCATAGGAGCAGTTCGTAGTGCGACATACATAAATCGTGGCAACATGTCTTCAAGCGAGAACCT
>NZ_JAKIKS010000093.1 GCF_023284005.1 Shewanella surugensis | reverse complement strand
GCCAATGCTGAATTTTTAATTAACATGAGGCCAAGAAAGGCGTTAAACTTTCTCAGTCCTTATGAGTTTTTAACAGGTAAACGTGTGTCGCTTATTGCTGAGATCTAGGATGATCTTACTCTGTGATTAATTTTAAATACAAAGACTGAAAAAACTATAACCCATTAAATATCATTAAGAGGGTTCAATGCAGCAAAAATCAAATTCAGTAACACACAACTCCAGCATTATAAAAGAACAAAAAACACAGACTCACAATGACATACATCTTGTCAGTCATAACAAAAAGCAGACCATTCAATTAAGACGGATCCAACTCAGCGATGCGCCAACCGTCAAGCAACTGATGACGACTGAAATTTGTCAAACATTGTCGATAGCACCCATCACAACAATCAATCAAGCACATGATTTTATTTTAGGTAAAAATTCAAATCAAAATATACGCTTAGGAATTTCACATCGAAGGTATGGACTGATTGGCGGCATAAGTTACTGCACTCAAAAGAACAATCTTGACCAAACAGTTGTTTTATTTAGTTATTGGTTAGGTCAACAATATCAGCGTCAAGGCTATACCTTTAATGCATTAAGTCAGCTTTTTAAACAACTAGAAAACAAAGGATCCACGCAATTTTTGGCGAAGGTTTACCCATCAAATGTTCCATCACAAAACCTACTCAAAAAACTAGCGTTTCAATACAACGAAATCTCATCGAGCAAAGACCCTTCCGTCTTTGTTCATTTTACTCGAGATATCATTTCCGCTTAGTCTTTTTTATTTGAATAGGTCAACCTAGAACCCCCTTCTTTTTATAGTACCTTACTCAATAATCCTTTAAAAAAACGTAATTTCAAGTCATTAAGCATGTTTTTCTTTAGCAATATCATATAACCAATTGAAAATAATCGCGTAAATAAAAAAGAAGATAAAAAATGCAGCCTCTAGCAAGAAGGCTGAGCCTAAGCTTATCGTTAACACATAAGCTACCACCGGTAAAGTCAATAAAATCAATCCAGTTTCAAAACCACATGAATGGATAATACGAATAAATAAAGTCCGACTCAGCCTGTCATAACCAAATTTCCAATCAAAGATGAGGTTATACACATAATTCCATATAACAGCAAAAAGGCTGAGTCCAGCCATAACTAGAGACATGCTAACACTGCCTTTCTCTGTTAATAAATAAGATGCTGGGATCAATATCATCAAAGCAATACATTCAAATAAGACCGCATGAAAAATTCTACTTTTTATCATCTGAATAACGCTCATTAAATTAGTTGCTCTTATTATCTAACACCGATATGATGATATAAAGTTAGATACCATCACTTTTACTGATATGCCAACAATTGAACAACTGCATGCTTTTCTCACCACGGTTGAAACCGGTTCATTCTCTGCTGCTGCAAGACGACTCGGCAAGGTTCAATCTGCCATCAGTCAGCATATAATGAATATGGAATTAGAGATAAACCATGCATTATTTAGTCGAGAAGGACGTTACCCCATGCTCACCGCTGAAGGACAAGCGTTAATTCCACAGGCTAAAGCGGTTATTGCGCAACACCAAAGGCTAGAGCTTCAAATTCAATCACTTGATTGTGTCGAAAACACCAAAATGACCATTGCCATTGATGAGGGGATCCCCTATACCCGTTTGAGTCACGCTTTGCATCAAATAGAAAACCATTATCCACAATTACATATTGAAATTCTTTGCGCCTCTAGCAAAGACATTATCGAATTGGTGATTAAAAAGCGTGCCAGTACAGGGATCATTTTTAACAATGTGTTATATCCAGAACATGTCGATTTTGAGTCATTAGGATCGGTACTCTTCGATGTTTTTGTCAGCCCAGAACATCCTCTCGCTCAAAGCCTTTCTCCTCATGTCGATATACTAAAGCTCCACAGGCAACTCGTCATAGGATCGAAAAGTGCTCCACATACAAATGCCTTATCGCCTGATGTATGGCGTGCTGATAATTATTACATGTTACTTGAATTGACAAAATCTGGACTAGGATGGAGCTTTCTACCACAACATTTATCGAAAGAAGCTGTCTCAAAAAAACAAATTTGTAAACTCCCCATCGAATTTGAACAGCTTGGCTGGTTAGCAAACGTTGATGTCATTCAGCATAAAAGTGTCAGTGACAATCGATTAAATCGCCAACTGAGGCAATTACTGAGACCATTACTTTCCCATAGAAAGTGAATAAAAAAATGCCTGCCATTTAATGGCAGGCAATTATACCCAAGTCAGTTGAAGGTGCTTGATTCAACTGACTTGGGTAATCTCACTATTTTAATGTTATTTTGGTGGGTAGGCTTTAAACAGCGCCGCAACCGACTTATTCACCGCCTTAGTTCGATCTTGAGGTGACTTTTCCTGACGAATGGTATCTTCCGCCGACCCTCTCCAAATGAGTTGATGTGTTTTATTACTTATCATATCGACGATGAGTGTCCCCACACTATATTCACGAACGGTCGTTTGTCCTCCCGCCATTCCTCCCCATCCGGGGCCGAAATAGGGGTGGTAACCATAATAAGTATTGAAGGTATTCACATTGAATTTCTTATTAACCTTCGTTAAATAATTAATCAATACATCGGCATCATTAGCATTGGTTAGGGTTAGCCCTTTTAATCTTAATTGCTGAGCAATCGCCATACGGACTCTTTGATCCATTAATCCATCAAGATGATAAGCCGTATCCCCCACTTTCCTTTGGACCCAAGCATAGGTCTTTACTTGGTTAAAATCGAAACCTGGATTGTAATCTGAGTTGGTTTTTAATGTGCTACATGCACTGAGAGCGAATAACGCCAACACAACGAATAGCTTCTTCATATAATCTCCATTAACAACTTAAAAAATGATTGGTAATGATTTTTAAACAGTCTTGTTATTACCCTAGGTACATTTAGCATAGATTCAAAATCAGGGGTTTACAAACTGATACTACAATCATTTATGTAAAGAGTCGCAATCTCTATCGATCCCCAACCCAACGGGATCCAGTATCTTAAAATCACTTGAATATAGATAAAAAAATCATTTCTGAATTGACTTATCGATAAAGCTAAATGATAATAATTATCAATTGAAAAATGGAGAACGAAAAATGTACTGGCTAATTTTAGGGTTTGTTATTATAAGTGCCGTTATCGTCCTTCTCCCACAAAACATGTCATTTGAGATGGCTGATGATCCCAAGTTAACTAGCAAGAAAGTGACTCATTACACACTACTCTTATTACCTATACTCGTATTAGCTTGGTTATTAGTCACCTTATTTAATGGCAGTAATACGCATTTTGGTGCCACAGCCATCAGTTTTGTCCTCAGTGCTTGCGCTATCGCCCTGCCTAAATTACATAAATTAATACTTCCCTGCGCCATACTCACGGCTATTTGCTTGCTCGCAGAATCTCTTTTTTAAACAACAAAGAGCCAAGTCCTGCTTAACTGATTACAAATCAAGCCAAAATCCACAGCGAATGGTGACCTCCTACCCCACGCCTTAGATTGGCTTTTATTACATTGCCCTCACTCAATCAGAAGACATGAATTCTGGCTATTCCATTGATGACCAAGAATGTTAAAAATCCATATAGAATCATTCCCGAAGCGGGCTTAAATTTGGTAAACTAGGTGGCAGAACCCTTTGCTCATTTATTTTTATGAAATCAGATCCGAATTCAAGCTTAGTCTATAGCACTGATGGGGGTAGAATTACCTCGACTAAAACAGAAAAAAACATTCCGGAAGGTGACGGCATTGTTCGCATACATAAAGACAGTAAAGGTCGTAAAGGTAAAGGCGTATCCGTCATAAAAGGATTAGACCTCGATGAAAAAGCCCTTAAAACATTAGCCCAAAAACTCAAGAAACAATGTGGCTGTGGCGGCACAGTAAAAGATTTTACTATTGAAGTACAAACAGATAATCGAGACTTACTGAAAAGCTTACTTGAAAAATTAAATTATACAGTCAAATTAGCTGGGGGCTAACTCCCCCCCCCTCATTTGCCAGTAGCTGATTGCTTTTAGGAGCACAAAGATGGACAGCTTACAGAATCACTTTTTAGTTTCAATGCCGTCACTCAAAGATACTTATTTCGAGCGTTCGGTTATTTATCTTTGCGAGCATAACACAAAAGGGGCTATGGGCATTATGATTAACCGCCCCAGTCCTATTCTCCTAGATGAATTACTATTACAAATCAATGTAAAAGATAGCACTGAAAAACAGCATAATGCAGAAACGAAAATTTTATTAGGGGGTCCAGTTACACCTGAAAGAGGCTTTATTTTACATACGACCCAAGAAGGCTGGAAACAAAGTAAAGTGCTCACCAGTGAGCTCATGTTAACGACTTCACAAGATATATTAGCGTCTTTAGGTTCACCTAAAGCGCCCACTGAATTTATCGTCGCATTAGGAGCCTCTGTTTGGGATCGAGGTCAGTTAGAACAAGAGTTATCCGACAACTCTTGGTTAAGTATCCCCGCTCAGCACACGTTATTATTTGATGTGGATTATGACACTCGTTGGCAACATGCCACTCAACCTCTTGGGTTTGATGCATGGCAATTATCCAATCAAATGGGCCATGCTTAGCCCATTATTAGCCAACAAGAATACTTAAGTTAGGAAGCGATAAATGGGCTCAAAAACAGTATTAGGGTTTGATTTTGGTACAAAAAGTATCGGAATAGCCATCGGCCAAGAATTAACAGCAAGTGCACGCCCTTTAGGATCCATAAAAGCCGAAGACGGGATCCCAAGATGGGAACAAATTGGAGCACTAATCCAAGAATGGCAACCTGACTTTATTGTGGTGGGATTACCCTTAAACATGGATGGTACAGAGCAAGAATTGACTAAAAGAGCACGCAAGTTTGGCAATCGTATTCGAGGCCGTTTTGAAATTAATGTCGAATATCAAGATGAAAGATTAACCACAGCAGATGCAAAAGCCAGACTCTTTGAAATGGGCGGCTATAAAGCCCTTAGCAAAGGACAAGTTGATGCGATGTCCGCAGTATTAATCATTGAAAGTTATTTTGAATAATCAATACGGTTAGTGAATAAGACACCAGCCTGCTAGCAGGCTGAATGCATATCATTATAGATAAGGCTTCACGATATTCGCCATCATTTCAATATGTAAATCATCATCATTTAATGCTCTGATATAACGATATTGATCACCCCCAGCCTGTTCAAAAATAAGACGATTCTCTTGTTCTATTTCTTCCAATGTTTCCAAACAATCACTACTAAAAGCCGGACACACAACCGCAATGTCTTTCACTCCCTGTGTGGGTAAAGCGGCCATAGTGGCATCGGTATAAGGTGTTAGCCATTTCGCCTTTCCGAAGCGAGATTGAAACGTCGACATATACTCATCATCACGCAAGCCTAATTCGGCAACCAATAACGTCGTCGTTTGTATGCAGAAACAGTAATAAGGATCCCCCAAATGCAAATTACGCTCCGGCATACCGTGATACGATAAAATCAATTTTTGCGGGCGCCCTTTTAGCTCAAAATCACATTTTATCGATTCAGCTAATGCATGAATAAAATCGGGATGAGTATGATAACCATTAATAAAGTGTAAAGAAGGTACAAAACGCCAGCGGGACAATTCTTTCGATATAGCATCAAAGGCCGAAGCGGTCGTCGGTGCCGCATATTGAGGATACAAAGGCAAAACCACCAGCTTATCGACGCCTTTATTGTGCATATTTTGCAATGTTTCACTCACCGAAGGTGAGCCGTAACGCATGCAAAAATCAACCATCACATCGTCACTCAAATATTCCGTTAATTTGGCGGTCTGTTTTTCCGTAATCGCCAATAATGGCGAGCCAGAGTCCGTCCAAATTTGTTGATATAAGGCAGCAGACTTAGCAGGCCTGACTCTTAAAATAATACCATGCAGAATTAACATCCATAATAGTTTAGGAATTTCCACCACTCTGGGATCGGCTAAAAACTCCGCCAAATAACGTCTGACAGCTGACGCTGTCGGCTGCTCCGGCGTGCCTAAATTCACTAACAACACGCCCGTTTTACCCCGAGACTGATGCCGTTTATCTTTATTCAACCCTAAATATTTAGCCAAACCGGCCTCTAAATGACTCATCACCAATAAGTGCTCTATTAAAACATAAAATAACCATGATGATGATAGTATTTCACTTTATTGAGAAGCCCTCACTTATTTTTTTATTGATTGCTCAGTAATACATCACACACGGTTATCTTCAAAAAATTATCCATTCAAAATAATCAATATTCTGGACTTTATTCAATTTACTGCTAGATCTTTAATGCATAAAGATAAATTAAAACATCGGCAGTGAAAGTGATTGATCAAACGATACATTATTTAAATAAAGTATTAATAATGAGCCTTATTTACTCAGCGATGACACACTCACCTACACCATTGATGGCACGGCAACAAAAGTTAGCAACACTGATAACGGTGACGGTAACCACACTGCCACTTTTAGCTCAACCACCGTCGGTGAGGTCATCATTAGCGCACATGTGGCTGATGACAAAATAGGTCAAGGCACAGTCACCTTTACCGCGACGGGCCCAAGTGCCACTGAGTCAACGTTAACCTTGTCCACCAATGCCGTTTCAAATAGTATTGATAATGGAGACGGCACTTACACCTTTGATCTCACGAGCAGTGTATCAGGAAGTCATTCGGTATCCGTTTCGGTTGATGGTACCACGCTTGGTGATAATGAAATGGTCAACTTTACCAGTGTAGATGTCAGCAAAACAACAATGACACCCGATCCATTAACCATCGTTTATGTTGACCCTGGCACAACTGGAAGTGTTACAGTTTCACTGTTTCAAGCAGATGACTCTCTCGTTGGCCATGGCGGGCATACTATTAGTTTTACAGGCCTTTATTTACCTGTTTTTATCACCTATGATGGCACAGTAGACCATGACAACGGCACCTATACAGCCACTTTCACTTGTCTTGGAATCTATCCTAGTAATGCTGATATTACTGTATCAGTCGACACTATTGAAAGTAATACTTTCCAAATTGATTGTGACTAATTACCAACAATATGGGGCTGTTAACCTCCAGCCCCATCATTTTTTTAAAGCAACAGTGAAAAAAGATAACAAGTAGGTTTATCATTTATGACTAAACTCAATAGTCCTCATATCATGAATATTAACACTGTTCTTTATTGCGGATAGTCACTGATCAAGGTATCCGCCGCTTTCTCGCTTATCATATACACCGCTGACGCAATAAACGTGCCTGGGATCCGTGGAAACACTGAAGCATCTACGACTCTTAAGCCTTGAATCCCCCGAACGCGAAAGCGGCTATCTAACACCGCAAGTGGATCGTTATCAGGTCCTATTCTGGCACTGCCACTGGCATGGTGTCCCCACGATTCATTGCGAACCCAATTCTTAAGTTGCTCATCGGTCTGAATATCGAGTCCGGGCTGAACTTCATTAAAAATGAGCCCATTTTGCACCACTTGGGCATTCATTCTTCTGACTGTTTTAATCCCTTCCACTACCGCGGTTAAATCCAGCTCACTGGCATTTGCCTTTCCGCCTTGCTCTACAGTCTTAGCGTTCCCTTCTTCAAAGTAATTAAACCGAATGTCAGGCTTATCTAAAGGGCTATTTGATGACAGGCGAATTTCACCGCCTCTATTTTCAGTATGGCCTTTTAAAATTAGCCAACTCCACTTATCACCCGCTTGCTCAGCACCACTATAACCATTGTAGTAACCTCTAAAATCAATGGGGCCCGCAAAAATATGTAAATCCACATCAGGGCTAACACTCGATTGACTCAAATAACTAAAAATAAACCCGTTGGTTGAGAAAAAGCCCGTCCCTCTGCCCGTTTCTCGTCTGTCTTGTTTATATTGTGCAAAACAAGGATCCAGTAATGGGGAATTCACATTACAATCTTCATGGACTTTAAATAAGTCTTGCGTCTCATTAATAACGGCCACTTCATATCTATCTTGTAAATTTTGACCCACCCCAGGTAAGTTATGGCGCAATGCCACGCCTTTATCGGCTAAGTGATCACTTTCACCAATACCCGACAACATCAACAATTGCGGCGTATTAAACGTTCCTGCAGATAAAATCACCTCATTATTCACTTGTACTTGCTTTTTAGAGACTATCCAAGGGAGCAGTTGCAGTCGATCCGCGCTGTATACATGGCCTCTATCAATATACTCCACCCCAATAGCCTGTTTACACTCACCCTCGCATACCCATTGATCTAGACTTGTATTAAAAACAGGATCAGCCTTAAAAATCACTTTCGTCACTAGCGCGCCCGTTTTCACCGTTAAAAAAGGCCTGCCTGTATCGGGATTAATCAAACCTTGAGCAATACAATCATGATAAATTTCTTCACTAGTCCGCTCAAATTCTGCATTGACATCTTTAAGGCAAGCAGCACGTAAAATCATTTCACGCGCCCCCTTTCGTTGGCCACGGTTAATCGCGGTGGGTGTTAGCCAAACTCCTTTTCCGTCATTATCTCGAATACTTTGATTGAGGCCAATACCTAAGGCATCAACAGCTGTCGCGCCAGTGGGTAAATTAACCGGTGATTCGCTTTGTATAATAGCCTTAATGATCCCTTCTACTGTCTCACCATGCATGGCAAGTAAGCCTTCTGCTTTAGGTTGATCTTGGGTTAACTCAGCTTCAAAACGATCCGCATATTGCATCATGGCCTCTGGCTGCCAACTGCTATCACCGGTTAGATCTGCAATACCTTGCCAATCACTATTTTTCGCTAATACCGAAATCATCGCATTGTTAGCCGTAGAGCCCCCCAATGAGCTGCCTCTCGGATAAAAAATACCTTTTTTAAAGGGATGAGAACCCGAACATTGGCACTGCTGTTCTTGCATTTCACAGCGCTCTACATCCCCAAAAAAGCTTTCACACATCATTTTGCTGTCATTCATGGCTTGAACGACATCTTGAAAATGATCGACCGAAAAGTTCCAGCTTAAAAAATTATTTTCAGATGCACTGCCATTCGCGACTGGAATATAATAATTAGGCAATAAGCCATCATCAAATCCTGCCTCTAATAACAATACACTGTATCCTGCCTCAGCCAATTTTGCCGCCATTGGTCCACCGCCAGCACCGGAGCCGACGATAACAAAATCATGCTCTTTAGCGTGTAACGGGGATGACATTGCCATTGATAACATCAAACCGGATAGCATCCATAGAAAAACAGAATAAGCCCTTATCATCCACAATACGTGTGGTTTCATATTTTATGTCCTTTTAAGTGATAGTGATTAATATTTAATACTTGAATGTTTTAAATTTAAAACATTTAAAATGGTCATTGCACCTTTATTTTATGGGTTCCAGCGCCATTAATGGGTCAACAAATAGCACAATGGTTTACGACAATAGCATAATCGTCGCCCCGATTGGCATGACTTATTACAGATGCAATATTTTCGATTAAATAAATTAAGAATAGTGGCTATTAATATAATGTGACAGGAAGAGTAAATATTTAAATGTTATAATTAATTTTCAACCCACTATTTATAAAGGAACAATATAAAACACCTTAAATAAAAAAACACTTAAAAGCATAACATTAAGACGTAAGAAGAATTTTTTGGGGGGGGGATACTTAAACGAATGATAAATAAATATACAAACTCATCTTACCTATGTCATCATAATGGACACTATTTAAAACTGAACTTAATTAATCTAAATCTAACGTGACATCATCCAGTGTATTACTCGTCATTATATGACTGTCTTTATCTTTTCCCTTTAATTTAATCATTAAACGTAAATCATTCGCTGAATCGGCATGATGCAGTGCATTTTCATAAGATATTTCATCTTGGTCATATAATAAAAATAAAGCTTGATCAAATGTCTGCATTCCTTGTTCATTGGACTTCGCCATGGTTTCTTTTAAAACATACAATTCATTTCTAGCAATCAAGCTCGACACTCTTGGGGTATTTATCAGTATTTCAATGGCCGCGAATCTGCCTTTACCATCAATACTAGGGACTAATTGCTGAGCAACGATGGCACGTAGATTTAGGGACAAATCGAATAACAATTGCTGGTGTTTATTTTCCGGAACCAAATGCATGATGCGATCTAAGGCTTGATTGGCATTATTAGCATGTAAGGTTGCCATACATAAATGACCAGTTTCAGCAAAAGCAAGGGCAAACTCCATGGTTTCTTGTGTACGGATTTCGCCAATGAGTATGACATCAGGTGCTTGCCTTAGGGCACTTTTTAACGCGGCATCAAAAGATAAACTATCGACTCCAATTTCACGTTGAGTGATCATGCTTTTCCCATGATCATGCACAAATTCAACTGGATCTTCCAAGGTTAAAATGTGCCCACAAGAATGATGATTACGATAATGCACCAATGCAGCCTGGGAAGTAGACTTACCTGTTCCCGTGCCACCCACCATGATGAATAGACCGCGTTTACTCATCACCAATTCCTTTAATATGGAAGGTAGCTTTAACTCATCAACTTCTGGGATTTGGGTTTCGATTCGCCGGACCACACAACCAGCAGCCTCTTTTTGCCAAAAAGCACTTACGCGAAAGCGGCCCACATCAGCCAAACTAAAAGCAAAATTGGCTTCACGATTAAGATGAAATTCTTGTTTTTGATCGACATTCATTAAAGACTCAACAAAAAATAGTGCATCCTCCTTCGATAACATATCTTCCACTAAAGGCTGCAATTCTCCATCTATTTTTGCACTGGGTGAGAAACCTGCCGTGATGAATAAATCCGATGCCTTTCGCTCTACGATCTTGGTTAATAAAGACTCAACATTCATAACTCATACTCCTTTATTTGCCAATGAATTAACAATACACAAAGAATGCAATAAATAACCCCACCACAACAGCAAGAGATAGGATGATTAATTAAAACTTAGCCCCCTTATTCGCACTTTTCTTTTCAGCATCCTCACGCGTAATGACTCCGTGATTAAGCAGATCTTGTAAGCACTGATCTAATGTTTGCATCCCATGAGTCATGCCCGTTTGAATAGCCGAATACATTTGAGGGATTTTATCTTCACGGATCAGGTTGCGAATGGCTGGTGTCGCCATCATGATTTCATGAGCAGCCACTCTGCCACCTTCAATTTTCTTGATCAGTGTTTGAGAAATAACCGCCTGCAAAGATTCAGATAGCATAGTCCGAACCATCGATTTTTCCCCCTCAGGAAAAACATCAACGATTCGGTCTATTGTTTTAGCGGCCGAAGTGGTATGTAAAGTACCAAAAACTAAATGCCCCGTTTCAGCGGCCGTCATCGCTAAACGTATCGTCTCTAAATCCCGCATCTCACCGACTAAAATCACATCAGGATCTTCACGCAAGGCACTGCGAAGCGCGGCATTGAAACTATGCGTATCGCGATGCACTTCTCTTTGATTAATTAAGCAATTCTTGTTTTGATGCACAAATTCGATAGGGTCCTCTATCGTTAAAATATGCTCATGACGCTCCTCATTGATATAATCAACGAGAGCAGCAAGAGTGGTACTTTTCCCCGATCCCGTCGGGCCTGTGACTAACACTAAACCTCTTGAAAAGCAGGCAATCGTTTGAAAAATATCGGGAGCATGTAACTGATCTAAGCTGAGAATATCATTCGGTATGGTGCGAAATACCGCTCCAGCACCACGAGCATGATGAAAAGCATTCACCCTAAAACGCGCAAGCTCTGGCACATCAAAGGAGAAATCAACCTCAAGATCAGTTTCAAATGCCGTCCTTTGCTTGTCGTTCATGATGTCATAAACCAGTTGATGGACGGTTTCATGATCCAATACTGGCAAATTAATCTTTCTGACTTCGCCATCGACGCGTATCATAGGACACACACTCGCAGAAAGATGTAAATCTGAAGCATTGTGCTTCACGCTAAATGCTAATAATTCTGTAATATCCATATGTCACAATATCCATTTAAGTAGAAAACAACAAAATGACCAGCATAAAAAATAAACTTGACCACTCACAAAAAAGGATAGCTCACGCTGCAAAAAATGCGTCACGCAGCGTTAATGAAATAGCCTTACTTGCTGTCAGCAAAACAAAGCCTAGCAGTGATATTATTGAAGCTTATCAGGCTGGTCAGCGTTTATTTGGTGAAAATTATGTACAAGAAGCTGAAACTAAAATTAATGAGCTCAGTAAACAGTACCCTGATATTGAATGGCATTTCATCGGACCATTACAGTCCAATAAAACGAAAACCGTTGCCCACATATTCAATTGGGTTCATACACTAGAAAGAGAAAAAATAGCGACTCGCTTAAGTCAGCAACGTCCAAAGGATCAAGCACCAATCAATGTCTGTATTCAAGTTAATATCAGCGCAGAAGACACTAAATCTGGCGTTTTGCAAAATGAGGTCATCACGCTTGCAAAACACATTGATGGTTTAAACAACATCCAATTACGCGGACTCATGGCTATCCCCTCAGCCAATGTCGGTGAAGCACAAGCCCGCCTTGAGCTATCTCAATTACAAGCGTTATTTATCAAGTTAAAAGTGATTTACCCTCAAGTCGATACGCTATCAGTTGGCATGAGCCAAGATTTAGAATTCGCTGTTGAATATGGCTCAACCATGGTTCGAATTGGCAGCGCCATTTTTGGCGCAAGAAAATAAAACCAGATTGAAAGGCTCTCACAATGAGAAGATAAAAAGTCAATATGTCCACTTTAATTATCTTAAAAAAAATCGATTCTCAATAATGAAATAAAAAATAGTGGTAAAGTGTACCCAATATGAGTAAAAATACCTTACACCCTAGCAGCGTTAAGAAAATAAGTCGCTCAAGAATTCGATAAATAAGAGAAAAAGCATGTCTCAAAAAAATATTTGTTTTATTGGTGCTGGAAACATGACATATGGCATTGTCAGCGGACTGATTAACAGCGGTTATTCGCCCCAATTAATCAGTGTCACCAACCCGAGTCGCCCCAAGCTTGATGCTATGGCCGCTGATTTTGGTATTCATGTTTTTCATGACAACGTTGAAGCGGCTGACCTAGCAGACATTATCGTATTAAGTGTTAAGCCTCAATTTATGCAAGTAGCTTGTGAGCAACTAAGTTCACTGGATCTAAGCCAAAAACTCATTATCACTATCGCAGCGGGGATCAAAGCACAGCGTTATCCCGAATATGTTAAGCAACCCATAAAACTCATTCGAACCATCCCAAATACTCCGACTCAAATCGGTATGGGCTTCACAGGGCTCTTTGCTGAAGAAGGTGTCTCTTATGATCAAAAGAGGACTTGTGAACAGCTCATGACCGCTAGTGGCGAAATACTTTGGTTCGATAAAGAACAAGACCTCAATGACGTCCTTGCGCTTTCAAGTAGTTCACCGGCCTATTTTTTCCTCTTTATGGAAGCCATGGTAGAAAGTGCAGTCAAAAATGGCATTGAAGAGAACAAAGCACGTCAAATGGCACAACAAGCGGCACTTGGCGCCGCACAAATGGTCAAACACCATCCAGAAATGAGTTTAGAACAATTAAGATTAAATGTTACCTCCAAAGGAGGTGTTACAGCGGAAGCTGTCGATACCTTTGAAAAAGGCAACTTAAGAGGGCTAGTTGATGAGGCCATGAGCAATTGTATTGCTCGAGCCGAAGAAATCGCTGAACAATTTTAACTTATCCACTTTACATGAGTTGAGTAACAATATGAATGCAATAGGTTTTTTGGTAAATACTTTATTTGATCTTTATCTAATGGTTGTCTTATTACGTGTTTGGCTACAAGCAGCAAGAGCCGACTTTTATAATCCATTTAGTCAGTTCATCGTCAAGGCAACTCAGCCTATTATTGGTCCGATGCGCCGAGTCATTCCTTCAGTAGGCCGATTAGATACCGCATCCATCATATTAGCGTTAGTGGTTGTCGCCTTAAAATACACCGTATTAAGCTTAATGGTCGGTGCTGCATTAAACATACCAAGCATTTTATTAATCTCTGTCGTCTCTGTAGTGAAAGAAGCCGGAGTATTACTGTTTTGGATGTTAATTTTACGAGCAATTTTAAGCTGGGTGAGTCAAGGGAAAAACCCCATTGAAATGGTCATGGTTCAATTAACGGAGCCTTTACTTTCTCCGATTCGCCGTATCATTCCACCGATGGGAGGTTTAGACCTTTCTCTATTAGTACTGATGGTTATTCTTAACTTCGTCAATATGCTAATGGTACAATATGTCCCTTACTGGGCAAGTGTTTAATACTTCCAGTCTCTAAGCAGCAGAACTTTCTGCTGCTTAATCTTTATCCCCTCAGCCAGCAGAGATAAAATAAGTCAACATACTGAGTCCGCTAAAAATTGAACCATTATTGAGTTCATGATTAACCCCATAACTTTTCTATGCCCAAGTCACTTAGGTTTAGGCTAAAATAAACTTATCAGATTATAAAAACACTGATCTCTAAGGAAAGATATTATGCTTCTCTCACGTTTATCCAACACATTCAAAAGTCTATTTATTGTTAGTTTATTCTTTAGCCCTTTGGTTTCGGCAGAGCAAAAGCTAACTGTCGGTAATTATGATATCCATTATATCGCTTTAGACAGTACTTTCCTCTCACCTAGCATAGCGAAAGCCTATGATTTAAAGCGCAGTCGCTATATAGGGATCATTAATATTTCTGTACTGGATAACAGCGATCCCAAGCATACAGCAGTACCTGTTGAGTTATCAGGTGTTGCCAATAATTTACTAGACAAAAGAAGACCTTTAAAATTTAAAGAAATCAAAGAAGGGGATGCTATCTATTATATCGCCGAAATTCCTTATCGAGACGATCAAGAGATTAACTTCAATATCAACGTAAAATATGGCTCTAAACTGAATACTCAACTCAAATTTAAGCATAAATTCTATGTAGACTAAGACTTTTAGTTGTAAAATAAAATTAACCTTGACCCAAATCAAGGTTAATTTTAAAGGTTAACTCTTCACCCCTATTGTTGTTTTCCCCTCAAGCTCCCGTTATTTTTACTCATCCCCTCCCTCTTATTTCCAACCAATATAATACTATCGTTATCCCTCCTTGTTCGTTATCATTGCGCCTTATTTTTAACGCTATTTTCTCCAACAAGATAAAGGTCTTTCGATGAATCAAATCGTGCTCGCCAGTGGCAATAAAGGAAAACTAAAAGAGTTTTCAGAACTCATGAATGACTATGGCGTTGAAGTGTTACCTCAAAGTCAATTTGAGGTCAGTGAAGTCGCTGAAACCGGAACGACTTTTGTTGAGAATGCCATCATCAAAGCACGCCATGCGGCTAAAATAACAGGACTGGCCGCCATTGCGGATGACTCTGGAATTGAAGTCGATTTTCTCCAAGGGGCTCCGGGCATTTATTCGGCTCGTTATGCCGGTGTTGGCGCTCAAGCCGAAGAAAATGTTGAAAAGTTATTAACGGCTCTCAGTGATAGCACGCAGCGCTGTGCGCGATTTCAATGTGTTCTCGTTTATATGCGTCATGCAGATGATCCCAGCCCTATTATTTGCCAAGCCGCTTGGGAAGGTAGAATCGGTTTTAGTCCTGAAGGTGATCATGGTCACGGTTACGATCCCATTTTTATTCCACTTGAGCATGAGTGCTCGGCAGCACAATTAAACAGTAATGAGAAAAACAAGCTCAGTCACAGAGGCAAAGCCTTGAATTTATTAATTGCTGAAATGAAAAATAAAGGGTTAGCCAACTAATGTTAGTTCTGCCTCCTCTCAGCCTTTATATCCACATTCCTTGGTGCGTTCAAAAATGTCCCTATTGCGATTTTAACTCTCATGGACAACAGAACGTACTACCGCAACAAGACTACGTCGATGCACTATTAAGTGATCTTCGTGCCGACATGCATTACGTTCAAGGACGACAATTAGATACCATTTTTATTGGCGGAGGCACGCCATCATTATTTGATGCTGCCCAAATAGCTCGTTTACTTGAAGGGGTATCAACACTTATCCCTTTTAATAAAGAGATAGAGATCACCATGGAAGCCAATCCCGGTACATTGGAACATGATGATTTTAAAGCCTACCAACAAGCAGGTGTCACTCGCTTATCCATAGGGGTGCAAAGTTTTGCCAAAGAAAAGCTTAATCTTCTGGGTAGGATCCACGGCGAAGAAGAGGCCAAAACTGCAGCACTCAAAGCCGCTCAATCCGGATACAATAGTTTTAATATTGACTTAATGCACGGCCTCCCCAATCAAAGCTTTGATGAGGCCATGTCTGATATTGAAACTGCGGCGAAACTCAATCCCCCTCACCTATCTTGGTACCAATTAACCATTGAGCCCAACACATTATTCCACTCAAAACCACCACAACTGCCAGATGATGAAGCGTTGTGGGAAATCTATGAGCAAGGACATAAAAAATTAGCCGCTTTAGGCTATGAGCAATATGAAATATCCGCCTACGCAAAACCTGGGTTTCAATGTAGGCATAATATTAATTATTGGAAATTTGGCGACTATCTAGGCATTGGCTGCGGCGCTCACGGTAAAATTACTGATATAGAGAAAAACAAGATTTTACGCACTGTAAAAATTAAACACCCTAAAGGTTATTTAGCCGCCGAAGACTACACCTTTGACACCACAGACATTAAAGATGAAGATAGAGCACTAGAATATTTGATGAACCGCCTGCGTCTCATGCACCCTATTCCTAAGCAAGAGTTTGAGCAGCGAACTGGAGTCAAGAGGGAAAGTATTCAAGCAGGCATTGAGCAAGCCATCAATAAAGGCTTATTAACTGACACGCCATCGCAATGGATTTTGACCCCTAAAGGACATATGTTTGTTAATGAATTACTCGCTCAATTCTGTTAAAAAAACATATTGAAATAGTTAGTAACAAATAAAGCTCAACATTAAGCTCGAGCTTTATTATCATAGGCCCATTGAACATAACAAGGCCTATCATGAAGACATCGACTAATTTAAGCATTCTAGCTCTGTCTATTTCGCTTACCTTTGCATCTGCTGGGGTTTCAAGCAAAGAAAATACAATAAATACAAACAACTATCAATCAAATATGCCAGTTAAAAGCATCTTGGCCGAAACTGAAGCTGAAAAAGCCAATGCGCTCTTTGAAGCTATTTTCATGAAAGAGCTAATGGCTGATCCCATGGAGCAAACCCGTTTAGGGATGAAAACCCATTATGGGGAATGGGGAGAAATAGGCGATAAAGCCGATGATGAAGCGTTAAAACGCGCTAATCAACATCTGATCCAACTAAGTAAAATCAATCCTAAATTACTCGATAAACAAACTTTGCTCAGTTTTCAGCTTTTAACCCAAAAGCTGAAACAAAAAATAGCGAATGATAAATGGCGCTATCACAATTACCCCATCAGTCAAATGCGTGGTTCCCATGCGGGTATGGTGTCATTTTTAATTAATCACCATACAATCGATAATATCGATGATGCTAAAGCTTATATTAGCCGTTTAAATGGTATGCCAAAACGCTTAAACCAAGTACAAAGTCAACTTCGAGTAAGAGCACACAAAGGCATTATCGCCCCTAGCTTTATTTTTCCTTATGTCATTTCAGATAGCCAAAATATCATCATAGGAGCCCCCTTTGACGGAGAGAAAGACAGTGTATTATGGGAGGACTTTAATAAGAAAGTTCATGCATTAAAACTACCTCATCGAACAGAACAAGCTTTATTCGCATCGGCTAAAAAAGCATTAACAAACAAAGTTCAACCTGCTTATATTCAATTTATTAGCTATGTCAATCAACTCAGTAAACGCAGTAATCAAGAAGCAGGTGTATGGAAGTTCCCCGATGGAGAAGCATTTTATAAAAATGCGCTCGACCGCACGACGACGACAACCCTAAGCGCAGATGAAATCTATCAAATCGGGCTATCTGAAGTTGAACGCATTCATGATGAAATGCGCGCTATAATGAAAAAAGTGGGCTTTAAAGGGACGCTACAAGAGTTTTTCGTTTATATGCGAGACAGTAAACAATTTTACTACCCTGATACCGAGCAAGGAAAAACGGAGTATTTACAACAAGCCACAGCCCTTATCGATAATATGACCCAAAGACTCGATGAAAGCTTTAAAATCAAACCTAAAGCACCGATGATAGTCAAAAAAGTTGAAGCTTTTAGAGAAAAATCAGCGGGTAAAGCTTTTTATAATCATCCCTCTGCTGACGGCACTCGCCCGGGGATTTACTATGCTAACTTATACAAAATGGAAGCCATGCCTAAATACCAAATGGAAGCGTTAGCTTATCATGAAGGTATTCCAGGCCATCATATGCAGTTAGCCATAGCACAAGAGCTTGAAGGTATTCCGAAATTTAGAAAATTTGGCGGGTATACCGCTTACATTGAAGGTTGGGGACTCTACAGTGAATATTTCCCTAAAGAAATGGGGCTCTACTCCGATCCCTATTCAGACTTTGGGCGATTATCCATGGAACTGTGGCGAGCTTGCCGATTAGTTGTCGACACTGGCATTCACCAAAAGAAATGGACTCGAGAACAAGGGATCCAATACTACGTTAATAACACCCCTAACGCCAAATCTGATGCCATTAAAATGGTTGAACGTCATATCGTTATGCCTTCACAAGCAACAGCTTATAAAATTGGTATGCTAAAAATTCTTGAATTAAGGCATGAAGCACAACAAGCGTTAGGAACACAATTCGATATTCGAGATTTCCACACCTTAATATTATCCAATGGTGCTTTACCTCTGAATAAATTAGAAGATCAAATCGATGATTGGATAAAGCAAACTAAAGGCTAGGGTAAGAACAAGAGAAACAAAAAGGGAACCTCATTCGGGTTCCCTTTAATGACTAAATCAAGCTTTATGGCTTACGTTTGGCATAAAGTTCTTTGTATTTGTCATCCCAATAAGGCGGGCTACTGATATGCTCTTTGATAAACTCAATAAAAGCACTCACTTTAGGCGCTAAATGCTTACGCCTAGGGTACACAGCTTGTAGCGGTAGATGTTGGGTTAACTGCCAATCACATAATAAAGGCACCAGCGTTCCCTTCTCTATTTCATCTTCAAGCAAGTAACTCGCTAAATAAACCACACCTAAACCATTAACCGCAGCAGATTTGAGCGCGGGTGCGTTATCAATGCGGAAATTACCCGAGACACCTATCTCACAGTAATCATCCCCCTGCTTAAATTGCCAAGTACGGTGCTCATGCCACTCCCCTTGATACACCAAACAATTATGATCGACCAACTGCTCAGGCCTTGCTGGCTGACCATGCTTAGCAATATATTCAGGAGATGCCACCAATAAAAATTGGCATTTCATTAATGGACGAGCCACCATGCCTAAAGGCAATTGCTCAGATAAAGTCAATAATAAATCCAATCCTTCACTGACAATATCCACCTTATGATCGAGTAGACTCACTTGTAATTCTAACTCAGGATGCATTGCCATAAATTTTGGAATAGCAGGAATGATGTGCATCGAGCCAAAAGACTGAGAAATTCCCACTTTTAGTAAACCGCGTGTTGCATCATTTAAATTATGAACACTGGCAATCGCTTGATCTGCATCTCTTAATAACTCCTCTCCTTGAGTATATAGCAGCTCACCCGCCTCAGTGAGGCTTAAACTACGAGTGGTACGCTGGATAAGTTGAACCCCAAGCTTATGCTCAAGATCGGCAACCTGAGTACTCACTTTGGATTTAGATATGCCCAATTTTCTAGCCGCAGAACTAAAACTGCCCGCTCGGGCTACGTGGGTAAAAATAGCGATAGGTTCCAACAGTTCTAACATGTAGATTGCCTTAAAGTATTTACAGCACTAAAAATGCATTAATTCTCATGTATACCCAGTTCATGTAGTCATTTTCAAATTGAAACGTAACATCTTAAATCTGTTTCCTGAAAACAAGAATCACTAAGCATGAATAGGCAGTGACAACATTCGTTATTTTAGTATACCAAACTATTTCATTAACACATAAATAAGTGTAAAAACAAACCAATATAACCCGTAATTTGTAAAAGTTTTATGATGTTCAAGTGGGGATAAAGTCAACATAAAGTAATAAAAGAAAGGCATTAAGCCCATCGGTATTAATCACAGCATAATGGAGAAGAACTAAAAAATTGAACGGCCTAATGCTTGGCTCAGAGCTTCAAGTGCTGCCGTTCCTGCGAGTGAATTGCCATTTTTATCTAATTCTGGTGACCAAACACATACTGATAAGTCTCCTGGGATCACCGCAATAATGCCGCCGCCCACACCACTTTTCCCGGGCATTCCCACGCGGTAAGCAAACTCTCCTGCACCGTCATAAAGACCTGATGTCGCAAGTAACGCATTAAGCTGACGAGTTTGTACTCTAGTGACCAATTGCTCACCCGTAAAACTTTTACCACCATTAGCAAGATATAACATAGCCCGAGATAAATCCGCACAACTCATACGTAATGAACAATAATGGAAGTAACTTTGTAATACCGTATCTACATCGTTATTAAAATTACCAAAAGATTTCATCAAATAGGCGATCGCAGCATTTCGAGCACTGTTTTGATATTCTGAGGCTGCGACCTTATTGTCATAACGAATACTAGTGTTATCACAGAGGCTTCGCACCACTTCTAACATTCTATGTTTAGGAGCACCAAGGCGAGACTGCAATAAATCCGCAATCACTAATGCACCAGCATTAATAAAAGGATTACGTGGAAGCCCTCTCTCTAATTCAACTTGTACCAGAGAATTAAAAGATTGACCCGATGGCTCTTTACCCACTCTTGACCAAATTTCATCTTCAGTATAATGACAAAGCGCCATGGTTAAACTAAAGACTTTAGAAATACTTTGAATAGAAAAAGGCTCGAGATAATCCCCAGCCCCAATAGTGGTCCCATCAATCGATGTGACCGCTATGCCCAATTTATTCGCATTAACATTCGCCAATGCGGGTATATAATCAGCTATCTTGCCTTGTCCTAGTAACGGCCGAACAGTATCCATAACCTGTTCTAACAAGGCCAACTCAGGCATTAGCTCCACCAAATATCATAAAGCGCGCTGACTTCAACATTTTTAACCGCTTTGTCAGCCCAAAAAGTCTCAACAGCCGCTCTATCGGCTTCACTACATTTACCAATCATTTGAGTGGCAATAATGCCTTCCCATTCCTTATGTCCCCCACCATGGAACCCCAGCTTTCTCGGCTCAATCACATCATCAACAAATTGATCAACAATACTGTCAATTTGGACCTCAGTAACTGAATCATCAAAAGTCCAATTGATATCAAACCCAAATTCCTGAAACTCATCAATACGTAATTTTTTGCGTAAGCGACGACTACGATTTGCGGCCATATTATGACTCCTTTTTCAAAGTAAATTTAACGGATACGTTCAAACATCAAATCCCACACACCATGCCCTAATCTATGACCTCTGGCCTCAAATTTAGTTAATGGTCTATGTTCTGGTCTTGCAACACAATCACTGGTTGTAGACTGATTTTTATAATCTGGAGCGGCGTTCATCACTACTAGCATATGTTCACTGTAATTTTCCCAATCTGTTGCCAAATGAAAAACACCGCCAATTTTTAATTTACGGCGAATAAGCTCAGCAAATTCAGGCTGTACAATTCTACGCTTATGATGGCGTTTTTTATGCCAAGGATCGGGGAAGAACAACTGCACCCCAGCAAGCGATCCGTCCTGAATACTATTTTCTAATACTTCAATGGCATCGTGATGATAAACACGTAAATTAGTCACTCCAGCTTCAGCAGCACCACCTAAACATGCACCAACACCAGGTTTGTGCACTTCAATACCGATAAAGTTCTTATGAGGCGCAGCTTTTGCCATTTCAACTAATGAAGCCCCCATGCCAAAACCAATTTCAAGTACCGTATCAGCATCTCGACCAAAGACATCTGTTAGCACAATAGGCTCTGGGCTATAACTCAATCCCATCATTGGCCATTGTTGTTCCATCGCTTGAGCTTGGCCTTTAGTTAGCCTTCCCTCACGTAAAACAAAACTTCTTACTTTGCGAAGGTATTTACCTTCTTCATTAAATTCAGCGGTGGTAACATCGCTCATTAGTGTCCTCGGCCTAGATAACAATTAGGTTAAAAAAGGCATTATCCAAAGTTAATCGAACAGTGCAAGAGATATACTCAAATTATTATGGGCGATCCCCCGAATAATCTATCGATAATAGCCTGAACAAGCAGCCGACAATACTACTAATTAGGTATTAAATATATTTTAAAATTCAAGCTTAAATGTAATTTTAACCTTATAATCAGTCCGTTAAGTGAAAGGTCATCCGTTAACAACAAATATCTACCTTAAAAGAAAGCTGAGAAAATCACCATTCATCCTTAAAAAACCAAAAATACATTAACAAAAATAAGCCGACTACCATTGTATTAAAATCATCCACCCATCCAACTTGACTATTGTTAAACCCCTAAGTGAAAGTTACACTGCGCGAATGAAAACAACTCCCCTTTTTTCGCAACGGATCATCGACTGGTATGCTATACATGGTCGAAAACAGCTCCCTTGGCAGTTAAACAAAACCCCCTATAAAGTCTGGATCTCAGAAATTATGCTACAACAAACCCAAGTAGCCACTGTTACCCCCTACTTTAATCAATTCTTGGCTCGCTTTCCCGACGTTTTAACCCTCGCGAATGCACCACAAGATGAAGTATTGCATCTCTGGACTGGTTTAGGCTATTACGCCAGAGCACGCAACTTACATAAAGCGGCTCAAAAAATCAGAGACGATTTCAACGGAGATTTTCCAATACAGTATGTGCAAGTACTCGACTTACCGGGTATTGGCCCCTCTACCGCTGGCGCTATTTTATCTCTGTCTTTGGGTCAACACCATCCTATACTCGATGGTAATGTTAAACGCGTATTAGCTCGTCATGGTACGATTGCGGGTTGGCCCGGTAAAAAACCCGTTGAACAAGCTTTATGGGCGCTCAGTCATCAGTATACTCCAGCAAAAGATGTCCAAAAATACAATCAGGCCATGATGGATATCGGTGCGACCGTTTGTACTCGTTCTAAGCCCAACTGCGCCGCCTGCCCAGTGGCCATTGATTGTCAAGCTCAACTCAGTGGCAGACAATCTGAATTTCCCGGTAAAAAGCCCAAAAAAGCCATACCAGAAAAATCCACATGGTTATTAGTCATGACCCACCAACAGCAAGCGTTATTAGAAAAAAGACCACCAGCAGGTATATGGGGCGGACTCTGGTGCTTTCCCGAATTTAGTACAAAAGAAAAACTCGATGAGTACCTGATACAAGAAGAAATCATCTTTGAAAATGAAACCGAATTACCTGGATTTAGACATACTTTTAGTCATTTCCATTTAGATATTCAGCCCATTTTCATTCAAGTTGCTGCTCAAAAAAATCACCAAGTAATGGAACAAAATTCATCACTCTGGTATAACTTACCCAATCCACAAAAAGTTGGTTTAGCCTCAGCTACTGAGCGAGTATTAGCCAGCTTACGTTCTACATTAAATAAGGAATAATCATGGCTCGCACGGTCAGTTGCATTTATTTAAAAAAAGAAGCAGAAGGTCTTGGCTTTCAGCTCTACCCAGGCGATCTAGGCAAACGTATCTTCGATAATGTGAGTAAAGAAGCATGGGCTTTATGGCAAGCAAAGCAAACCATGCTTATCAATGAAAAAAAACTTAACATGATGAATGTCGATGATAGAAAACTACTTGAAGAACAAATGATACGTTTTCTATTTGAAGGAAAAGACGTTGAGATTGACGGTTTTGTACCCGAAGATAAAAAAGATTAACACTCTTAACGTTTATCCAAGTAAAATAATGAGCGCCTAAAAGACGCTCATTATTGCCCACTGACCGTTTAGCTGCCATCCTTCGCCATCCAAAAATCATATCTTTGACCAATCAAAAATCATGTATATTAGCAAGATATAATTAGTTACGGTTTTTAACTAATTTTTTACCCTTAATATGCTTTAGTGAAACCCTTAAAGCCGTTATATTGACTCTACTTAATTAAGTGTTAACTTATTTGAAAGAGGTCAATGATGGTTGTAAAGGTCCATACTCGAATTGAGGATGAGTATTATATCAGTCAATACGACATCAAATTTTTTCATGAGTTTGGTTACCTCGTTCTGCCTCAAGTTATCCACTCTCACGAACTTGATCCTAGGCAGTACTTTCGGACACTCGGCTAAGTGAGTAAAATCACTAACCGAGGTATAATATGATGACAAAGAAAATACGCAAAATACACACAGATGAGTTCAAGAAA
>NZ_JAKIKS010000092.1 GCF_023284005.1 Shewanella surugensis | reverse complement strand
ATTGGTTTTTCATTTGAGAACCTTGGCCGATTTTGTGAGAGATTGAAGCTTATAGGCAGCTAACCCTCTTTTCTATACCAAAGTGTGTCGGTTATTATGGCAATCTAAGCATCACTATCAAGACTATTAAAAACACTCATTGTTAACCTCTGTTTTACCTGTTAGTGAGACTAAACTTATTTTTTGCCTCTATCTATAATTTTATATAATAGGTTTATATTCATGAGAAAAAACCTTCCAATAATAACTTTTTAAAACGAAATGACCTCCGTATGTCTTTTTTAGCAATTTCATTTATATTATCTTTTTTGTTTGTAAAGTCTTATCATAATGGGTTTGGTGTTGAAGTTAGGGGTAGGAGTTTTCACCAATAGATTAAATGATTTTGACATTAATTGTGGGTTTTTTGATGCTTTTGTTTCTTAATGTTTTCATAATAGTATTTGTTATTGTTCAATGGAGGTGGATTTGTTTTCAAAACCTCGCTTTCATTAATTGATTATAATGTATATCTAAAAGTAAGGTATAAAGAATGATTTTATCGTTTTAAAAGTCAATTTTTTATATTATTCTGTATTTAATCTTTTTTCGTGAGTCTTCGTATTTTATGACAAAGTATGTAGCTTGTTTTTTTGTTATTATCTCTCTATTAGGGCAGTCTTTGCTTCTATCAGCGAGTGCTGAACCGATGTTAGGTCCCAGTACTGAGATAAGTACAATGACGCAGAAGCTATCGACTCACATTTCAGTTATTTATGAGCAAGCGACGGCAAACAAAAATGCAGTGATTGGATCTCATGATACGGCTAATACAGATAAAGCTGTGACTGAATATTTTGTCAAAAACAATGATTTTTCAAAATGTGAAAAAACGATCGATAAATGCGTGCAAATTGATTCGGGGCATTGTAGTGCCCACAGTTATTGTCATTCAGGCGCTTTATTACCGATGACAATGGTTATTTTGTATCTGCCATTTTCCAGTAAATTTATGACAACTGCATGGTCATCTAAAACTATTCAGAGTATCCAAGATATTCGCCCACCTATCGCTTAGTTTTCTAAGCAAAATCCTTTTTGAAATTTATTTAAATTTATTTAAATTTATTTAAATTTAATTAATTGATTTTTTATTGCCCTTAATTTTTTAACGCTCTTTACATCTAGCGTTAAAAATATGATTAAGAGTAATAAGATTGGGAGTTTTATATGAAAATCTTAACTAACTTATCTCTTTTTAGCGTACTTTTCTTTTCTGTTGCTGCATTTGCGAGTTCGAATAATGGTTTATTTTGGGCGAGTGTGGATGGTCAAACTGGGCAGAAACAAGAGCAACCTTCTCAACAAAATGAGCAAGCTAATGTGGCTTTGACTTCAGCTTCAATGAAAAATAATCAAGCTCAAGGGCAATTAACATCGAATACTGATAAAGGTAATGTTTCTGCTTTACTAGTCAGTAATAATGAGACGCAAGTTTTTAGTCAGAGTCAGCGTGAATTATATCGGACGGATGCAGCAAGATCTGGATATCAATTCTCAAATAACACGGACAGTCAGCAAACATTAGCGAATAATCAAATCGCTTCGACTGCTTCTTTTAAGCAAACGCAGCATGATTTCTCACAGCCTAGTTCACTGTTATAAGTGGTAAGGTAATCGCGTTTAAAAAGATGATAAGTCAAACTTATCATCTTTTTTTAATTTTTAATTTTTAACTTTCGACTATGGTGTTGGGCAAGTATGGCATTTACATTTTCGAGAAAACGTATCTTCTCCTCGATATGTTTTTCCTCCATTGGTGGATGTTATCACCCAATTGGTTGAAATAATGTCATCTTTTATCGAGCCATCCCAAATAGTGGTTGATTGACAATCTTGAGTGCCATTGTCCCAATTCACTTTTAGCGATAAGGCATTTTCACCGATCATAGCGCCTGTTAAAGAAAACCACTCTTCTGGTTTCGCGCACCAGCCTGCTTGCCCATTGGCAAAATCACCGATTAATTGTCCTGTTTTCGATACCGATGTGATGTACATTGTTGAGCAGCCGTGCGGGTCAAAATTGTACCAAAATCCAACCAATGAATTATCTTCTTCTGTTAATCCTTTTTGATCTTCAGCGTAGCTAACAGTCTGATAACTAATTAAACTGATAATCAATAAGATAAATGTTAACCCCGTCTTATAACTCATAATGGTTTACCTTTATCGGAATACCGTTAAGTATAAATAAAAGATAGCTTACGCGGCTATTTTTTGCATGAAAACAAGGCACCCGTGGCAGGAAATTAAGAGGACATTATGGTGTTTTTCTGGCGTATGGGGATTGGGTACCAATTGTAATGTTGAGTGGTGATTATTGATGAGCCGGATGAAGTTGTTGACTATTTTTCTTGCCCTTGCACCATTTACCATTAAATTGACGGCTAAACTCACACATTTTTTGCCAGCTTCCAATAGCATGACTGTAATGCTGACTAAAGTGACGGCAAGTGTTTATCCAGTCTTTCTTATTGATGGTTAATCGAGTGAGTAATTTAGGCGTGTTATGTTGATTTGAAGGGACGTTGTTTTCAATGATACCTTTATGAGTCCATTTTATGAGTTCAATATAGTCAAATAAATGGAATGGTAGGTGGATCTGTTTTCCAGAACGCGTCATATGGTCGAAAGGTAATAATGTCGAGGGTTGTTGTGCTATGGCTAGGAAATCACCTTCAACGTCATAGATCTGCGCTTCTTTTTGCGCTTGTTTGAATGCTGCGACTCTAAGCTGAATTGACGACAAATAAATATTTTCGAGTGATTGGGCCAATTGCTCTCTAATAGGCGCTAAGTCGACGTACATGATGCATGCGAGTATGGCGGGTTCATCGAGCAGCGCTTGGCTTTTAAAGCGTCCTTGCCAAAAGGCCCCTTTACAGTGATCTTCTTTATTGACCTTACGTGAGATGGTTTCATTTAAACAGCGCATAAACCAACTGATGTTGGTTAAACGCTCACGCCATTGACTAATGAATTCATCAAATTGTTCTTGTTCCGTATTTGAAAATAATTCCTTATTGATATACTTGATGGCGAGAACGTGAGGATTGAAGACTTGCCTCCATCGTTCGATCACCTGCAAAGAGGTTAAATTTTTAGCGTTATCAGTATTCACTTTTAAGACTAAATGGTAGTGGCGAGGTAGGATAGTGTAAGCAGCAATATCAATGCAGAAGATAGTCGATAATTGAATGAGTTTATCGACAAACCAATGGGCTCGATGGAGATCGACTTGTTTTGTTTTGGGATTATCATTGACTAGATAGGCGCCTCTGACACAGTAATTACTGATGTGATAGAACGGGGTGCTATCAATATGGATCAGTTTTTTTCGGCATTCAGTCATGATCTGTTTAGTTTGAGTTGATTTTTAAAAGCTTAGTTAGCGTTAGTGAATAATACAATTAAGATCAGGCTTATATATATCTTCAATGGATTTTAAGCATAACATTAATGTTAAGCCTGTCCTGAATGGGGTCATGTGATAATATCTTAGCCATATTATATTAAACATAAATCTCATCATGAAAATCCTTCATACTTCCGATTGGCATTTAGGGCAAAGCTTTCTCACTAAGAGTCGCAAAGATGAGCATCACGCTTTTCTTGATTGGTTATTAGCTCAGGTTCAATTACACATGATCGATGCCATTATTGTGGCTGGGGATATTTTTGATACTGGCACGCCACCGAGTTATGCCAGAGAAATGTATAATCGCTTTGTGGTTGCGATTAACCAGCTTGGTTGTACGCTTGTCGTATTAGGGGGGAATCATGATTCGGTATCGATGTTGAATGAATCGAAAACGTTATTGGCCTGTTTAAATACCCATGTGATCGCCAATACTTCGGATGAGATAGATGAGCAAGTTTTCGCCCTCAAGAACAGGCAAGGTGAGGTAGGAGCGGTTTTATGTGCGGTGCCTTTTATTAGGGCAAGAGATGTGGTGGTGAGTGTTGCAGGGGAAACAGGTGTTGAGAAGCGTCAGGTTTTGGGTGAGGCCATTAAACGGCACTATACACAAATTTATGAGGCTGCATTAACGTTACGAAAAGACAATGGGTGGGATGTCCCTATTATCGCTACAGGGCATTTAACGGCGTTAGGTGTCAGTCAGTCCGAGTCCGTGCGAGATATCTATATTGGTTCATTAGAAGGATTTGCAGCCGATGGTTTTCCGCCTGCTGATTATATTGCCTTAGGCCATATTCATCGTCCTCAAATCGTTGCTAAGTCTGAGCATATTCGCTATAGCGGCTCACCAATTCCCTTAAGTTTTGATGAACTTAAATACACTAAGCAAGTTGTGGTTGTCGAATTTGAGAAAGCAAAACGTCTGAGTATCACCCCGATTGAAATCCCGATTTTTCAACCTATGGCAGTGTTAAAAGGCAGTCTTGATGACATTGCTGCGCAACTAGCCTCCTTTGATGTTGAGCCAATAGGCTTGCCCACTTGGCTGTTTATTGAAGTGCATATGCAAGATTATTTTTCTGATCTGCAGCAACGTATTCAAAACATGACGCAAGATTTGCATGTTGAAGTACTCAGGTTGAAGCGGGCCCGCGGACAGAGTCAAGCAGCTCTTGAACAAGTGGCGAAGGAAACGCTGGCTGAACTGACACCCTTTGATGTGTTTGATAAGCGTTTAACGCTTGAAAGCATGAAAGAAGAGATAGAAGCCGGACAACTTGACCGAATTAAAACTCAGTTTCAACAAATTGTATCCGAAATAGAACTTCAGGAGTTGAGTGAATGAAGATATTGCGCCTGCAATTCAAAAACTTGAATGCCCTAAAAGGAGATTGGAAAATTGATTTTACTCAGTCTCCTTTTATTGATAATGGGCTGTTCGCGATTACGGGTCCGACTGGGGCAGGTAAGACCACCATTCTTGATGCTATTTGCTTAGCCTTATACCACTGCACGCCTAGATTAGGGGCTATTACCACCTCAAGCAATGAAATCATGACGCGAGGCACGGCGGAATGTGCGGCAGAAGTGGAATTTGAAGTGAAAGGTAAGGTTTATCGCTCGCATTGGAGTATGCGCCGTTCAAGAGGAAAAGTGGATGGCAAGCTTCAATCGGCAGATGTGCAACTTGCTGAGGTTGAAAGTGGGCTCATTATCGCGAGTCAGATAAAACAAAAAAGTGATGATATAGAGAGAATAACCGGTCTTGATTTTGCTCGGTTCACCAAATCTATGATGTTATCTCAGGGAGAATTTTCGGCTTTTTTAAATGCGAAAGAAAGTGAGCGGGCCGAATTATTAGAAGAGCTAACAGGAACGGAAATATATGGCCTGATCTCAGAAAAGGTGCATGAAAAATTTACCCATGCAAAGCAGGTATTAAGTGGGCTAGAGGCCCAAGTAAAAGGCGTGAAACGACTGACAAAAGAGCAAAATCAAGCGTTTGAGCAAGAGCTAGAGGTAGTGGGACAAGCACAGAAGCAATCAAAAGCACAACAAGTATTATTAACAGCACATCTTGATTGGTTAAATGATCATGATAAAGCACAGGTCAGCAAGATAGCATCAGATGAGCAACTTAACCATGCGATAAAACAAAAAGAAATGGCAGAGCTGCAGTTATTACGCCTTTTGCACAGTGGGCCCGCAGAAAAATTGAGACGCCCCTTCGAGCTTTGGCAATCTTCAGTTAAGCAAGTGAGTAAAACAACTCTTTTACGCAAAGAAAAAGACCTCAACGCAAAAAATATCAACTTGAAACTTGATGATGCGTTAAAAGAGCAGACTCTCGCAGAGTCGGCTTTTGAGCAATGTAAAAGCAATCATATCTCACTTGAACAATGTATCAATGAGCAGGTTGTTCCTCTTGATAATCATATTGTAAGCCAGCAAGATAAATTGGATGATAAGTATAAACAAATCCAAGCAGTCAATACGAAGTATCAAGTTGAAGTTGAAGAGCATCAGCGGCTTTTAGCAAAAAGAGAGCAGCAACAAGCCGCATTGCGAACAACTGAAACTTATGTAAGGTTAAATCAAGCGGATGCTAGTTTGGCGCAATATATGGGTCAATGGCATTTGCTGATTGAACAGCTTAACACTGAACAAGCTTGGGTTGTTAAACTTAAGACAAGCGAAAAAACACAGCAAGCGGTAATAAGTGATAAGCAGGACACGAGAATATCGAGTCAAACTGCATTAGTGAATGCCCAAAAACGGTGTGATGGAAAAAAACAATGTGCAGATGATGCACAGGAAGCTTATGTTCGGGTGCAACAAGGCGGTGCTCTCGATACTCTTGAGAGTCAAAGAGAAGAACTTAATCAGGAATATACCGCCAGAATACAGTTGGTTAATGGCAACCAAAAGTGGTTAAAGTATCAGACAGAGCGAGAAAGTAAGCAATTAGAGCATCAAACACAAGTCAGTACGCTTTTGGATCTTGAGCAAATAGATCAAAGTACGATAGCGAGTATTGAGAAGCAGAAGCAATTAATAAGCGCGTTGCAACGCCTTGTGACTCAAGAGGAGCATTTGGCGCAATATAGAACGGATTTACAAGCGGGTGAAGACTGTCCTTTGTGTGGCTCGAAAGAACATCCTAACATCACAGATGTCATTATTAACCTTTCAGATACACAGGACGAGCAACAGCAGGCATTCATTGCCCTTGAGCACGATGAAGCTAAATTGTCGGAGACTAAATCTAATATCCATTTAACGCGACGTTATCTAAACGAGCTACAAGTAAGACTGGATAGTATTGCGATCGAGCAACAAGCATTGGAAAATCATTGGGTGATATTAACTGAACAGTTAACCCTGTCTTTGAGTATCGATGATATCGCAGCGGTGACAGAGTATACGCAAGCGCAAGATAACCGCCGTAATGAACTCACTCGTAGCATTGATTTAATTAAGCAGTATCAGAAGTTATGGCTAGATTCAAAAGAATCGTGGGAATGGGCTGGTCGAGAAAGAGACATGCTCGATCAGCAACAAACATTACTTATTCAAAATATTCAGAATGAAGTCATCTATTTGGATAAAATTCTTGTCGATAAACAGTCGAGGTTAGCGAGTGCTGCTGACATACAAAATACATTATTCCAACAGATCCAGCATGCTGGATTTGAAGTCGTCGATGCTAACGAAATAGAGGCTTGGCTAAAGACTAAAGCGACACATGCAGAAGAGTGGGAGCGATACATTCAACAAAAAGAGGCCATTACACATGGTTTGTCGGCACTAGCGCCTCAAATAATACGTCTGAAAAGTGAGCTCGATGAAAAAAGTCATCAACTGAGTCAGCTCAACGTTGAGCACTGCCAGTTAACAGAAATACTTAACGATAAACGGGCTGTTCGACAAGGACTTTTTGGTGATAAGAGTGCGATGAAAGAAAGAGAGCAGAGTCTGTTGGTATTAACGTCTGTTGAAAATGAATATAGAGCGGCTCAGCTGCTGGCGCAAAAGTATCAAGGTGAGTGTTTGGCGATTACCGCTGAAGTGTCGACCTTAGTGAATAATATTCAAGAGCTAGTCGCTCAAGAACATCAGATGGAACAACAATGGCAAGCGCAGTTGACCCCCAGCCCATTTGAATCACACTCTGAGGTTGAAAAAGCGTTGCTCTCAGAAGATGAACATCGGGAACTGACAGTATTACAGCAGACATTGAATCGACAAATCGATCAAGCCAATGCACTTGTACAAAGTGGAATAACGCATCTCAATCATTTGCTGGCAAATCCGTTAGCCAGTGCTTACTTAAGCGTAGAAGCGAGCGAGATAACCTGTGAGCATGAGAGTTTAAGTTTGCGCCTAGAGGCCTTAAGCAAACGCAGTGGTGAAATTGAGCAACAAAAAAGGGCGGATCTCACACAACAACAAGCGCAGCAAACCTTGTTTGATGAAATCGCTCTCTATACCGATCACTATAATGATATTCACTACTTACATTCATTAATCGGTTCTCAAAAAGGCGATAAATTTAGAAAATTTGCACAAGGTTTAACATTAGATAATTTGGTTTATTTAGCCAATAAACAATTAGACAGTGTACATGAGCGTTATCAATTAAAACGCAAGCAAGAAGAAGCCCTATTACTCGTCGTGATTGATACATGGCAAGGCGATCTTGAACGTGATACTAAAACCTTATCAGGTGGGGAGAGCTTTTTAGTCAGTTTGGCTTTAGCGTTAGCACTGTCTGATTTAGTGAGCCATAAGACCAGTATTGATTCTTTATTCTTGGATGAAGGCTTTGGCACTTTAGACAGTGAGACACTCGATATCGCCTTAGATGCATTAGATAACCTCAATGCCAGCGGTAAAATGATTGGTGTTATAAGTCACATCGAAGCCATGAAAGAGCGGATCCCCGCGCAGCTCAAAATTAGTCATCGTAGCGGGTTAGGGATCAGTGCGTTGAGCGATGAATATCGAGTGGCTAATACAAATTAGCTCAACTCTTTAACTCAACTCGGGAATATAACGATTGTTTAATAGCGGATGATAAAAGCGTATTTTTTGCTTCAGTATCAGTTTAAATTCTTCTCGTTGTGCAGAATTAAAAGCCTTGAGTTTAACGACTAAAGGCTTTTCTTGATTTAATGCAAAAATAATGACGCGCTGAAAAGGACCCGTGCCTTGGATCTGCATACCGACAAATGTTTGCCAAGGTACCGTTATCATTTCATCGTATTCCCCATAGTGGATCCCATGATGACCAATGATAAACCTGAGACCCATTGGCTTGTTGCGTATAACGTTGTAAATAATCGATGTGACTGAAAACAATAGAGTAAATAATAACGTATACAATGGAGCGGCTAATAAAGGCAGAAAATCAAATTCATTTATTCCATTTTCAAACGGATTATCGATGAACACTTTATTGAATAATATGTTGCAGACTAAGGCCACAATACTGGTATAAATGGCGAAGATAATGTCGCAAAATAACCCCCGAGACGGGGTTTGAATTAACTGCATTTAACATCCTTGTTTAACATCATACAGGCCGCTAAAGTAGCATAATAATATTTTATTTCAATAGGATAAAAGTCATAGGCTTGGGGATAAGTATTCTACTTAGATGATGTGTCTATGGGGGATCTGTTTTATAGCTAAATGTGACAATTTTTCATTGAATGTTCATCTCATTATTTAACTGAGCAAGTTTAAAATTATTTTTTAAACATATGTAAATCCCTACCATATTTAACATAATACCAAATCTATTTTTTTGTAATTAAAAACAATGGTTTAAATGAAGTCATAAATGTTACTCGGTTGTTCTGGTCTGTCCAGTTTGTATCATTCGGTGTTTTTTGTTATAGACCAAAGTCTTGTCCCTATTGATAATCAACTACTAAATCAGGCCATTGGAATAATCAGTCGTGGATATTTTTGAAGAAGCGTTATCGGGATTAGGTGTCGAAATTCGTTTTGATCGTGAGCATTTATTTAGTTGTGAATTAACACCAGAGAATGAAACATCAGGTTTATACCTGTCTGCTTACCGAGACATAGAAGCGATGAGTTTGAGGTTGTCTGTATTGACGCGAAATGAGCTTCACGACGGTCTTAATGCCGGTTTTTGGGCGGAATTTTCACAAACGGCAATAGGTCCTTTGCGGGGAGGGATTGGAGTGGGGGTGCTTGAAGGTACCAAAAATATTTGTGTCTACCAAGTGATCAGCCTGGCGGGGAAACCACAAGATTACGCAATGCAAGTTATCGAGCAGTTAATTGAATCTGCCGAAGCGTGGGATGAGAAGCTATCGGCTTTTTAATTCCTGAGCATTTAGAACCATAAACATTTACAAGAAAGGTAGTTATGACTATTCAACTTAACAATATTAGTGATATCTCAGGTTATCAAACAGATACACTTCGCGCTGATTTTACAATGCAGACATTAAATGGCGAAGTGTCGATAGATCAATCAAAGATAGAGTTTAAAGGTAAGACATATAACATTACAAAGTTAGATACAGGTGAATTTAAAGTTGAAAGGGACAGAAGTAGTGAAGGTAATAATGAGATAAAGTGGAATAGTTTTACTGACTTTTTTTCACGAGGGTTTACGACTACGACCCGTGCTGAATCATTAACGACATTGATTAATGAAAAGGCGAATATGGAAAGTGAGCCTCGGGAAGCTGTAGTGAATAGAGCTAAAGCAAATATGGATAATATGCCTAAATCGCAAAGAGATCATTTATGTTTAACTCATGTCTTTGCAAGGTTGAATGAAGATTTAAATTCGCAAGGTATTATTGCAGCCCCAAAAGGGATTGTTGCAATCGTTCAAGGTCAGAAAGGAGCGGTTGAAGATCCCCGTAGAGAGGCTGCTTTCCAAAAAGCAGCGAATCAAATATTAAATAATCAACAAGAATACGGTATTAGAACGGATATGAAAGAATTAAAGGAAGTTTGGGACAACCCGACATCGTTTATCCATAGAGATCTTGAAGGTGGGATGAAAAATCTAGTACCTAAACCAACTCTGGGTGAGTATTATGCTTATGGGGATCAGCTGGCTCAAAAATATACTGGAAATATGTTGGGGGATGTTGTTTCTTCGTTAGATAGGTTTGATCATATCAAATCAACAGCAAAAGATGTTCAAGTTGCGAATGAATATCGCAGAGATGAGATGGAGGCTTTAATGCATTTGATATAATGCATTGATGAAAAAAGCGCTCATTTGAGCGCTTTTTTGTTGGCGATGAAGATTAAGCCGTTTTCTTCTTGGTGCGAACCATGTAAAAAATAAACAGGATTAATACCGCTAATTGTGCGCTTATTCCTTCCCATGTCGATCCGACGCCAATCCAATCCATTTCAATATGAACAGGTAACGCATTAATCGGTACCACGGCGGCTTCTTGCAGTGCGGAGATCGCTTTGCCCATTAATATAAAGGATAAAATGAGTAAAAGATAAGTGGTGATAGAGAAGAACTTAGCCAGTGGCAATTTAATCGAGTACTTAAGTAATCCCCAAGTCGTGATGGCTAAAATGGCGATACCAGTGCCTAGACCGCCGATAAAATAGCTAAACTGTGAGTTTTCTGTTTGGGTTAGCAATGATTGATAAAATAATATGGTTTCAAATATTTCACGATAAACGGCAATAAAAGATAACAGCGCTATCCCCCATAGGGTTCCGGCCTTGAGCTGACTATTAATTTTCTTATTAATATAAGCTTGCCAATGCGCAGCATGGGTTTTACTGTGCATCCATACGCCCACATAAAACAGCATCAGGGCGGCAAATAAAGAGCCAAACCCTTCCATCATTTCTCGACTTGCGCCACTGATGTCGATGAGTGTTTGTGCGGCAGCCCAAGTGGCACCGCCAGCGATAAGCGCAGCGACCCAGCCAAAGTGCAAATATTTTAGCGCATCACGTCTGTTGGTCCGTATGAGGACGGTCATCAGCGCGATAACAACCAATAATGCTTCTAAGCCTTCACGTAATAAAATAATCAGACTGGCACTGAATAATGTGGCATTCGATAAGTTTGATTCGGTTAAGAGTTTTTGGGCTTGATCGAGCTGTAACATGGTGGTGTTGATAGCGACTTCTAACTGACTGGCATTTTGAGTATTACTCAATAAATGACGTAATTGCATCAAATTGACTTCAATGTTTTTACGTAAGTTTTTATCGTGCGCATCCAAACTATTTTCTATCAACTCAAAACCATCAAGATAGGCACTGACAGATAAGGTTTTAGCTTGATTAAAATCACCGTTATCATAGGCTTGTTTGGCTGATAGTAGCAGATTTTTAGTGATTAAAATGGGGCTAGGCTGGTGGTTAAATAGTGTTTCCGGATTCGCCCTCAATGCTTCAATATCTGTCTGCGTGATCCCTTGATCGCTAAGATCTTGAGCGAGCTGAAAGGGACTGTGATTGACCCATTGTTGTAACGATACTGTGTCGACAACTTTTGCTGTATTTTTGGCGCTTTCACCTTGAAAGGCTAGACTGGCAACATAAAAAGCCAGTGACCAACGCTCTTGCTCTTTGAGCTGAGTAAAGGGGGGCATAGCAGTATCATCGAGTCCATTGGAAATGGCATCGAATAAACCTAGGATGGAGCGATTTCCAGCCCGCTCTTTATCGGTGAAATCTGTGGGTTCAGGTGAGAGGTTGGCCGCGAGTATGCCGTTTCCTCGCCCTTCAACACCGTGACAAGTAGCACAGTTGGTTTGAAATAAGTTTTGGGTATCTTGATCGGATAATAAGTGCTTAGGCAATGATGATTCAGGCATTAACGTCAATAAGGTCCCCCGAAGCGCTGAGGAT
This sequence comes from Shewanella surugensis, assembly GCF_023284005.1. Taxonomy (GTDB): domain Bacteria; phylum Pseudomonadota; class Gammaproteobacteria; order Enterobacterales; family Shewanellaceae; genus Shewanella; species Shewanella surugensis. The sequence goes on along the minus strand of NZ_JAKIKS010000092.1, from coordinate 12,223 downwards.
ATTTGTCTGACGATACTGAGATCTTGCTTATTTTTGATACTGGTTTGCAAGGCGAGTGCTTGTCGATAAAGTGCTGGGCTTTGCTCTGTGATATGGGGGTTTTCAGATAATTTTTCAATGATTAATGATGTAAATTCAAGCATTTCTTGATATTCGTCAGCATTGACCACTTCCCCATTTTCGACAGCGGCGCTGTAATCGACACCCACATATTCTGCCAGTTGGGCTAATTGCCTTAGTTGAGTTTGTTCATCAGTGCCATTATTGTCAGCGTTTTGCTCACCGGGTGTTGATGCCATACTCATTTGGGGAGTAAGGATCAGGAGTGAAAAAAGCAATATCATAAATCTTGGGAACGTGGGCATGGTTGCATAACGAGCCACGGGGGTCCAAAGAGGTTGCATTCTGAAGAGTCCTAGTCAATCGACTGGTAATGATAATTATTGCTAATTATAAACGTGTTGGGGGCCTTAGAGTCAAAGGATATATGATTTATTATTTATATGCTTAAACGCTATAGTGTTGTTCGAATGATGACAATAGGCATTAAGAGGCAATTTTTGTGAGTGAAAATGATTTAAATTTTTTAACCTATTGCTTTATCTATACTCTTTTGGTGGCATAGCTGCCAATATATTCCACATTCGTGGAACCATCTATTAACCGAAGAGGAGAAAATAGTAATGAAAAAAATAATCTTGCTCCCCTTGCAGCTCTTATTCGATAAGTCAAAAATGGCATTTTACCTGATGTATTGACTGACGGATCTTGTTAGTCATTAACATTGGGTCTCATTTGGATATGAATAGCATATCTAGGAAAAATGATGAAAAAACTTAAAGCTTGGTTACTGTCTTTAAAGCAAGGTGCGACTCCTGATTTTTATGAATGTTTGCTTTATTTAGGAGACTATTTTCCGCTGCTTAGGCTATTTGAAGCTACAGAGCAAGATAAGCAATGGCATGGCGAAGTAAATGTGGCGATCCATACCGATAGCGTATTAACAGCGCTGTATCAATTGTTAGCCAATGAAGCTTATTATTTGAGTGCAGAACAACAGCAAGTGCTGATATTATCGGCGCTACTGCATGATATCGGCAAACCTGTCACCACTAAGCGTAAACACATTCAGGGTGCTGAGCGTGTCATTGCGCCTCAGTATGAAGAGTTAGGACTCAACTATTTAGCGATTAAGTTACTTGAATTACCTTTGCCACATAAAGTGATGGTACAGATCATGGGGCTGGTGGGCTATCACCAAAAGCCTAAGTTATTAGTGGTGAAAAATAGTGATTTTTCTGATTACTTAGCATTGGCATTAAATGCCGATCTGGAGCTGTTATATTGGTTGGATCGAGCTAATTGTCAGGGGCAACTCTGTGATGATCTCGATAAACAGCTGGATACCTTGGCTCAATTTAAAATGTTTGCCGAGGAGTATCAATTGTGGAGAGTGGATGATCCAACAGCGGCGTTATTAGCAAAAGTGCAGGTAAAATCAAACACCAGTGAACAATTGTATTTAGATAACTATGTTGTGAGTGAATTGATTAGTGGCAAGATTATTCAGGCTGAAGAGGCGGTTGCGACAACCTATGAACGGGCACAAGCTTACAGTCATTTGTATGTTATGTGTGGGATCAGTGGCAGTGGCAAGTCGACTTGGATTGCACAAAACCTGCAAGGTGTTGAGGTGATCTCACTCGATGATATTCGCCATGAAATTAACGGAAAGCGATCTTGCCAGAAAAATTTAGGTCAAGTATTACAGTTGGCAAAATCACGTTTAAAAAATGCGTTGGCGGATAAGCGAGATGTGGTGTGGGATGCGACTAATATTCGATCCGATCATCGTAACGTGATTTGTGATTTTGGTCGAGATTATGGTGCGTTAATTACATTAGTCGTTTTTCACCTTAAAGAATCGACATTAAGAGCGGGAAACCAGCAACGTTCACATGCGATCCCCAATGAGGTGATCACTCGGCAAATCGCCCAGTGGCAATGGCCGTCAATGACAGAAGCCCATCGTATCTTAATTGTTGGTGAGTCATGTGATGCTTATCATATTCAAGATAGAATTTATAAGCAGCGTTGCGCAGGTCAATTTATTCAATCTATGCAAATACAACAACAGAAAAAAAATCGTTCACACAGAATGGTCTTATTACAGCAAGGTCGTTTTTAATTATTTATAGTAAACATTAATGAGTCCCTAAGGAAAAAGAAAAAGGAAAAGAGAATACTTTTCCTTTTTAATTTCGCCTCTAATATAATTTGGTAACAGAGGAGCTAGGGTTAAGCAATGTGATATAAACTTGGTATCGCAGGGCTAGGTTGACTTCCTGTGAGACTCGGTACTGCAGGTGCGCTGCTATTCACCGCCACTAAGCTTGGTACCGCAGGGCTAGGTTGACCTCCAGTGAGGCTAGGTACTGCAGGGCTATTGTTTCCAAATCCTCCTATACTTCCTTGAGTAGTTAATTGTGGTATTGCGGGTGAATTATTCGCGGTTAATGAATAACTCGATTGATGCGTTTGACAAGCTGGTGCACATCTTAGCATTGAAGTTGTACTGGCTTGTGCGGAAATCGCCGTAAATGCCAATATGACAGGTAAGATGCAATATTTGGCTACGTTTTTCATTTTACTACCCTCCAATCATTCTTAATTTATCAATAAAACTAAGTCAAAAGTTAAATAAAGATAAGTAAAGAAAGGTAATTCAGGGTTAAATTATAGTGCTTTTATGGGAGGAGAACTTAAAAGTGCACTAATGTTAATAATCAAGAAATAATTGAATTCTATGCTTGTTTTTTGAACTGAGTAATTTATTTTATATCTATATTAATATTCACCTGTTTTATAATGATTTATTTGAAATAGTTAATTTCACCGTTTATTTTTACTAAAAGTATCAGTATTTTTTTAAATAAATTGTTAATATTAACGGGGGTTTTATGGGGCGGAAATGATTGATGGTAAGTTAAAATTGCCATAGAAGTTAGGTTGATTAATCTCGGCGATTGTTATGTTGATAGAGTATTAGGCTTTTTACTTTTGCCCCATTGATCCTTACTATTAATGTCGCTAATGTCTGAGGCACGAGCTAACTTTATGAGTTTGAAAGAATGAAGATAAAAACAGCGATTGTTGGTTATGGCTTTTCAGCGAAAACCTTTCATATTCCGTTCATTACCACCTCTGATGTGTTTGTTTTACATGCGCTTAGTAGCTCACAATCCGACGCAGTGAGTCAAGATTCGCCTCAGGTTCAGCATTTTCACACCGCCGATGAGATGATCCGTAACAGTGGCGCTGAGCTTATTATCATTACAGCGCCTAATGATGTGCATTATGCGTTGGCAAAGCTAGCATTGGAAAATAATAAACACGTGCTGATTGAAAAACCTTTCGTGACTCGTTCAAAAGATGGGGCTGTTCTCATTGAGCTTGCCAAAGAAAAAGGATTATTGCTGAGCGTTTATCAAAACCGTCGTTATGATGGGGACTTTTTAACGGTTAAAAAATTGATCGATGAAAAACGTTTAGGCAATGTTCGAGTGTATGAATCTCATTTTGATCGCTTTCGTCCTCAGGTACAACAGCGCTGGCGGGAACAAACCAGTGATGGTGGTGGTATTTTATATGATTTAGCACCGCATTTATTGGATCAAGCCCTAAGCTTATTTGGATTGCCTCAAAGCCTGAGTGCCCGTTGTCAATCCATGCGTGAACAGGCATCGACTACCGATTATTTTCACCTTGTTTTACATTATCAAAAACTTGAAGTGATTTTACATGCCAGTCTTTTTTGTGCGGGTCCTAATCTTAGGTTTCAGGTTCAGGGTGATAAGGGCAGCTATGTAAAACAGGGTCTCGATCCACAAGAAGATTGCTTAAGAGCGGGGGAGTTACCGACTAAGCCGAATTGGGGGGCCGAAAAAAGTGAGGATTTTGGCAAGTTTTATGATGGGAAAAAAGTGGAAGTGATCACCTCTGAAAAAGGCTGTTACCCAGACTTTTTCATCGATTTGGCTCAGGCGATAGTAACAGGTGATTATACTCAAATGAGCGCCAAGCAAAGCCTTAATACGATTAAACTTATTGAGTTAGCCTTAGAAAGTCAAGCCACTGGCAAGCGACTAGAGGTGAATTTTGAGTGCTAGCTTTTAATGCTAGGTTATAGTGCTAAGTAATAGAGAATCCACCGATTTCACAGCCTCATTTTTAAAGTGAGGCTGCATATCTTAATTTATTAATTTGATTAACGAGGCTTTTTATATTTTCTAGTGTTGTATTTAGCGCTTTTCTATCGCTTCCCAAGCGAGTTCATTGCAGATCTTTTCATTGGTTTTTTTCAAGAGTCGGCTCTCGGCTATGATTTGTTTACCTATGTCACTTTTGTCAAATGTACTCTGTTGATGACGGGTCTCAAAGTGTCTGATTTTGTTAATTAATGATTGTGGATCTTGGTCATGTTGTTGTGCAACCGTTTGGATAGCTCTTGAGTCAGCGGCTAAACTCTGAAGGCTGAGGAAGTCGGTTTGGCTTAATTGGGTTGCATCGTTGAGCTCATGGGAGAGCTTTCCATGTGTTGAGGCGACTTGAGTGAGTTCACAAAGGCGTTGGTATTGTTGCTCTGAAAAAAGTCCACTGTTAAATGCTTTTGAAACAAGCGCAACACCGTATATTTCACTATCGCCTTTATGGCTCAGTTGAATATTACGGTAAGCTTGTTTAAAGGCAACCGCATCTTCAAGGCTTATGTTGCCTTTGTATTCTGTTAGTGCATTTAAAAAAGCACGACTGGTGTTAATGTTTGCGATATTGAGGCTTTGATTTTGTTGTTGATTTTGTTCGAGCTGCAGTTTCTCTTGTTGTTGGCTTAGTTTTCCTTGCAGTATATTTTGCATTTGTGCTGCTCGTGGTACGTCTGTTTTTTGATCCGAAGTGGTTAAACGTTCAAAAAAATCGGTAATATTACGACCTAGCTTTTGAGCACAATTAGCATTGCCGTAGTCTTTTGAGACCAATATACTATCAGCAATGGTGACTTTGTAGCGTTGACCATTGAGTTTGATAGTATCGTTTGCTGTGAACTCACTGAGATTATGATTGTGCAGTTGACTGATTGTCGCTAGGTTAACTGTCATTTTTATTCCTTTAAATTTTTAATCAGTTAAGTTACTGGCTTGTACTTATTTATGCTTCCATAAATTGTCTATTCTTTTGTTAACTAGTCGGATCTGTTTTTGTGCTTTGTTTACATAATAAGCCTCCACAAAACGTGCAGTTAAGTGAAGGTGGCAAGTAAGATAGGATCTTAAAAGGTGATAGAAAAGGAGAGCAGTGCCACTTATATTGGAAATATTTAAGTTCACGTTAAGCGTTATTTGTGATTGTTCTCTTTTTATTTAGTTTTTACTCACCCCATTCATTTGATCTCGAGCAAATCCTGAGGTTTGGGTGTAATAGCCATCTGGGTGATTGGCCAACCGGGATTTTGTGGGTCTTGTTTAAACTCATGTCCAAAATCTTTAAGGAAGGTTTGAAATACGGACCCATTCACATGCTGGCTAAAAGCCTCTTCAGTTTGATATGCCTCAAAGAAAGTGACGGATTTTTGTTTTTTTAATGGGATGGGCTCAAGTTTCAAATGGGACTGACCCATAGACTGAACGCTGATGAAAGGAATTTATGAAAGACAATAGACAATCAATGCAGGTTTTAAATGAAGTAAGCTATAGTCTGTTTTTCTTATTATTGGTATCAATCGCTAGTTGAAGCCTGTGTGACTTTCGTTTATTTCACATCTTGAGTGATGTGTTTTATGATTTCAGGATCGACGTGTATTTCAAATGCATTGGATACGGCTTTTACTGTGATAGCGACAAGAATACCGGTGAGCATGATCCCCAAACAGGCAATTAAGACTGATAGTATTCTAGAAGATTTATTCAGTGGCCGTATGTCGCCATAGCCAACCGTCAGTGCGGTGATGAAGGCCCAATAAAGCGCATCAAATCGACTCCATGATTCTATACGACTCACAATGAGTCCAAGTATAATAATAATGGCAAACAGCATGAGTAAAATAGGTGATATTAGAAACAAACCCCATAAAAAAATATGAATGAAAGTGAAGGTAAATGGCATGTAGATTGTCCTTATTCGGCAGGTATAGGAAGCTTAGACCTTAATACCAATAACCATAGAATTAAACGTGGATTTGTCAAAATAGAGATGAATTAAATAAAGCTATTTCTAGCTTGAACATTTATTGTTATTGATTATTTCCGTTCCGAATGAAGACAGAAAAGGCGACTTCAAACCTCTGTGTGTGCTGCAAAGTGAAGGACTGCCAACAAAGCCTGTTTGTTATGTCACTGGGGATGGGTGTGATGAGGTAAACTCTCAATAATAGTTTAAATTAGCATTTTAAATTTAATCGAAATATTAATAAAAGTGTGAAGATTTTCTCTGGTGAACTTATTAAAAATTAAGCTCACCAAAGCTGTATAAAAGAGTATGGTTAATTTAGATTCGTGAGATTGATTTCTTTTATATATTCTAATCTTGCTGTTGCATTATCAACATGGTGCCAGCTTTCATCATAAAAATAGCTATATTCAGCACTGCTTTTGCCTGAATTCCATGAATCATTTAGCACCATTCTCAATTTAAGGTTGGGTGGTATATAACAACCCACTGGCGGGATCCCTAGGTAAAAAGGATAACCTGTGATATTGACTAAAATACCTCTTGGGCCTTCAACCCAGTAGGTACGTGCTTCTCCAATTAGGCTGGAGCTGAGTATAAATTGCCCTTGTTCATTGCTGAGTTTTCCCAATCCTGATATTTCACGGATATCGGATGATCCTAGTGATATATTAGCAAATAAACTTACATCACTTTCTGATGATGTGATTTGGTAACCTGCTACAATCAATATGTTTTCTTCGCTCATGAAGACTCTCCTTGAGATATAAAAATATAATTTAAGTGTTAAGTAAATAAGCATGCTTCCCAGCGCTTGTCGTGGTTATCGATTCAATTGAATGCAGATTGACCGCGACATGGTTTCACTTTAGGTGGCGAAAACACAGAAAAGTATTACAGGTTATTACATCTAGATTGATTGCAACTTTTAATTACTGCCAATAAACAGGGTTTCCATTAATACCGTAGTAGGGGACTGTGCTAAGGCATTATGCCGTAGCCAAAAAGGCTCTTTAGGTCGGTTGAGCTTCGATGATAATTTTTTAAGAGTTTGTGGATCAGTTATATAAGGCAGAGTTTTATTATTTATCATTGGTTTAGCAGCCGCTAATTTACTTATTGTTAAACTTATGTGAAAGAGAGCGATATTACCCGCTTTACTCTCTGAAAAAGATCGGCTACGATTTTGATGCCTCAAAGGGTTTACATTTGGTTGATGTTGTATTCACAAGTTGTTTTTAGGGCAAATAAAAACAAATTGTTTAATAACAAAAAGACTGAAGGAAACCCCTATGAAATACGCTTCATTTAACAAGGTTGCGCTTGGTGCTGTTGCGCTGATTTTCTCTCTGGCCGCACACAGTGGTGGCGGAGGTGGGGGTGACGAGGAATTGCCCTTACCAGATTCTTGCCAGTCAAATTGTGGCTATGAAACGGGACCAACGCCTAACTTAGACTTTCTGCAAGCTGGCAGCGGCCCGCTCTCAATCTCTTCTGCCATTGTTGCGAGTTCTGTTGATGGTTTTGGTGGCGGCACCATTTATTATCCAAGCAATGTATCACAAGAATTGGCAGCCATTTCTATTGCCCCAGGATTCACCAATACCCAATCAGCCATTCAATGGTGGGGGCCACTTCTGGCTTCTCACGGATTTGTCGTAATAACGATTGACACCAATTCCCGTTATGATCAACCCGAGAGTAGAAGTCGTCAGCAAGACAGCGCGTTGTCGTATTTAATTGAGGAGGCGGCGAGTTCTGGTAGCCCAATTTGGGGATTAATTGACGAAAATCGATTGGCGACTATGGGCTATTCTATGGGCGGAGGTGGTGCGCTTCATAGCGCGTCAAGAAACCGTTTAAGTGCGAGTATTCCTCTGTCACCTTGGAATACTGGCAGCAATGATTTTGATAATATTGCTGTTCCGGTGATGATCATGGCTTGCGAAAATGATAGCACTGCGCCCGTTAATACCCACGCTAGCCCTTTTTATAACACTATTCCTGACAATACGCATAAAGCCTTCATGGAAATCACTGGTGGTTCTCATAGTTGCGCCACGGGTGATAATAGTAACAACGCCTTGTTATCCACTTATGGCGTTTCTTGGATGAAACGTTTCTTGGATAAAGATCATCGTTACAGCCCGTTTTTGTGTGGGCCAAACCATGAGTCAAACAGTTATATTTCAGACTATAGGGATACTTGCGACTACTTGTAAATCGTCGTCATTAAACTTTAATTGAGTTACCCCTTAACTGAGCCAATGAGAGTGTGATGCTATATTCCAATAATAAAATCCTGATCATAGCGGTTTCATTGTGTCTCCTGATTGCCTTGCTGTTATTTTTAATGTCTGAACAATCAGGACAAGCTGAGCGTGATGCTGTCACTTCAGTTCAAGAGTGGGTCAAAGAGCAGAGCAAAGAACAGGCCAATCAAGACGACGTAACGCGTTTCGACACTGTGGCGACTAACTGGCACTGGCAAAGGGGAGATGTGCAAGCAGAACCCTTGTCCCTATCTTATCAAAATGTGGCCAAATTACCCTTCAGCGCTCAATCAGTTTTTGATGCATTACACGCTGTAAAATTGGATGCTGATGCTAATGTCGTGCTCGATCATGATGCACTAGTTTCATTAGATGAAACCTTAGAGAGGATCCATAATAAGTTGGATGAGGACAGTTTGCGGATGTTGTTAGACTTGATCCATCAGAGTCTACCGGGTCAGGCTGGCATTCAAGTGGCTGAATTAGTTGAGAACTATTATTATTATTTAGAAGCAAAAGAAGAGTTTAGCCAAATAAATGAAGGATTATCAATTGAACGGGATGCGGATCCCGTGGTATCGATTGAGAATGATCAAGTGCTTTATGCAGAGCTACAGGCATTGCGAGACGTTCATTTAGGCAGTGATGTCAGTGCGGAGCTGTTTAGAGTGAGTGATGCAAACGCCCAGTACATGTTCGCCAGCATGAAGCTGGATGTTAATCCTAACTTAACGGCTCAGGAGCATGAGCAACAACGCAAAGACATTCAAGCACAACATATCGCGCAATCAGTTAATATTTTCGATTGGCCTGCTCGCTATCCTGCTTTTTTAAGCGCCAAGCAGGCGATAACTTCTGCTTCGATTGACGATCAAGAAAAGCGCCGGCAAGTGGCGGCACTGCTTAGCCAGCATTTTACCCCTGAAGAACTCACTCGAATTGATTACTTGAATTTAAGTGATATTTAAGCTGCTTTGCTGAGCCTACCTCAGTGTTTTATTTATCGAATCCTGTTGTGAGGCTCAAGTTTTTTGCATTGCGGCTTATCCTCCTTGTTGGTGTGCTACTTTTCATTGTTTTCGAGCACTGGCAGTTGCATCGGGAGGGTGCACTACCTAATCGAGTAAAGACTAATCAAATAAAGTCTAATCAAGCAAAGCCTGCTGATGTATGGCTACAACCTGAGGAGGCGCTGCGTTTTTTCCCCACTCAAATTGGTGAACAAGACTATCACTTCAATTATGCGCGTTTTGCACCCATTATCGCCCGGGTAAAACGGGATATAAACCAGTTGCTCGTCATTGATGAACACACAAAAGATCAATTAAAACGTCTTACACAAGGATTACCACCTGACTTGTTGCCGATTGATCGGCAGCGATTGGACTTCTTAATTCAAAAAAATATTCCAGGTAAGGCCGGCGGACAATTTATCAATCTGCTTCACGCCTACGGCCGATATACCAGATTGCTCGATGTCCATTTAAAGCACGTTAATCTAGCGGAACCGAGTTATAAACCACAGCATTTGTCCGACAGTGTGGCGGTTGTAAAGCAACTTCAGCTGGCAGTATTTGGGCAAGATCTCGCCGCACTGTTTTTTACGCGAGATAACATAAGGATGAACTACCTAACCCAGCGCCGATTATTGATGTTGGACAATTCGATGAGTGTAGCGGATAAGCAAGCTATCCGTGAGCGATTGCAGCTAGGCTATCGATTGGGCTTGGCAGAGTTAGAAGCATTAGATGAGTTAAAAGAGTTAGCACAGTTAGGAGAAAGCGGGGATGGCTAACTTTAGAGCAAAGATTAGGCCACCTCTGTCACGATTGATGTGGCTGCAATCATTGCTTTTGGCTATGTTGTTTGCAGGGCTTTTGTCGTTAGCTTTGTTGGATCATGGACGATTTTATTGGGTCTGGTTTGCCTTTATTCCGATGCTGTATGCGATTGAAAAAACGTCACTGGCGGTGACCTACCTATTGGGGGTCATCGCTGGATTGTTGATATTCGCCAGTGCGACCTATTGGGTGGCAGATTTCTTAGTGATCGCCAAAGGACAAACTGCAGTAACACGTTTTTTGTGGGCTTCACTTTATTGGCTTTATTGTGCTCAGTTGTTCGGTTTATTATTTTGGTTTTTTCAGCTCTTGAAACGTCATATAAGGGTGCACGAGTTTATTCTCTTTCCGTTAGTGGTCGCCTCATTGACTGCTGCTTATCCTCAGTTATTTTCGCTCACTTTCGCAGAGACCCAAGTTCAGTTTTTACTTGCCTTACAAGGGGTCTCCATTCTCGGTATTTCTGGGCTTGATGCCATTATTGCACTGGCCAATATTGTGGTTTTCAAAATGCTCTACCTGTTTACCGCTAAGCCATCTTCAATCAGCAAAACCGATAAAAGGGCGATGCTTGTTGCTGTCTCAGTAATTGCACTGTGGTTTGGCTTTGGTGTTCAACAACGACAAGAGTGGACGCAAATCGTCGCCAGATCGGACATGATGAAAGTAGGGATCGTTCAGGCTAATGAATCACCGGACTTGGGGCACGTGGTGGCAATGGCTGGATACGGCAAAGTTTACCCACCTGAAATGGATATGACTGCACGGCTTGGATCAATCGGAGCTGAATTAGTGATATGGTCTGAGGCGCGCCCTAAAGGGTATTTGGATGACGGGCAAGTACAACGGGCATACCAGCAGGAAGTGGCTAACATTGGCACTAGTTTGTTGTTTCAAGATCTGCACAATATCGTTAGCCCCATTAATGGGATCGTTGAAAGACGATTTAATACCGCTGTTATGCTCAATAGCGAAGGGGAATATGTGGGTGGGTATCAAAAGATAAAACGCATTCCTTTTGGTGAATATATTCCCTTTGTAGATGAAGGCTCCCTTGTTCACGCTTGGCTAAGATCCTATTTTGGTGGCTTTTCCAGTGAGCTCACTGCGGGTAAAAATATGGCGGTATTTTCTCATGCAAAAGCCGATATTGTGCCGCTTATCTGTTATGAAACCACCTTTTCAACCTTTGTCGCGAATGTCATTGCTAGCGCTAGCGCCATTGATATTGTTATTAATCGTCCCTTAAAAACTCAAGGGAATGATAAACCTTTGCTCCTTGTCGCTATGTCAAACGACGCTTGGTTTGGCTCAAGGCATCAATCCAATCAACATATTCTCACCTCTGCCCTTAGAGCCGTTGAAAACAGAACGCCTTTGGTGCATGTTGTTAATAATGGCCCATCAATTCTGGTGTCTGCGACAGGTCAGATACTGTTTTCCTCTGATTTTAGGCAAGCGGGTGGCTATGTCGTCGAGGTACCTTTACTCAATCATGGCCGTGGTAGTTTCTTTAGCCGCAATCCTTCTTTATTTCACAACATCTTGCTGATCTTGTGGGGGGGGATTTTGCTGGTGGTTATTCGGCGTCATTGGCAGCAATACCAAGCAGTATCAAAAAACCATCAAGAGTTGAGTGTGATTAGGGATATTTCACCGTCGTTTTAGCAATATAAAATCGATAATAACCAATGAAGTTGCTACCAATAAACAGGGTTTCCATTAATACCGCAGTAGGAGAGTGAGCAAGGGTATTATGCAATAACCAAAAACTAGTGCCTAGGGGGCGTTGACAATTACGCTAACCAAATCATAGAAGCAGCTAATTGAAGCGTCCCTAAATAGTACTTAGCCTTTCTCTCATAGCGCGTAGCCACTCTACGGAAC